>CAYJLU010000034.1:0-14215 GCA_964371395.1 uncultured Rikenellaceae bacterium
TATTAGAAGGATCCTGAAGATAGCCAGGATTATCATGGGTAAAGACACCTATCGGAGTCCACTCGCCCGAAAGGGTGATGTCGTCTGTTAGTACAACTGTACGACCCTCATAGGTGTGACCTGCGTTTACGTCAGCGGCAAAGGCTGCTAGTTCATCTGCTGTTGCGATGTATAGAGTCTGACTCTTTTCAACTGGCATAGTGTAAAGCATACCCGCTGCATAAGCCTTAGTTGTTGTTGTCTCAAACTCCCATTCTAGACCATTAGCATAAACTAGATTAAAGGTTAGCGCACGTTCCGTTGTGCTAGATACTGGATGCACTGCAATATAAGTTCTAATTGCTGTATTCGCCTCCACTGCATCAGCTGAATAGCCTATCACATACTCACCCTCAGTACCATTATTAAAGGTTAGAGTCTGTGGTTTGTTGTTTGGCTGACCTGCTATGTCGATTGCAACAATTGACATTTCGTGAACAAAGGTCATTGTTGGAACTTCACCCTCTGTATAGGTGAAATCCGCCTTCATACGAACTGCATCATTAATAATAGCAACTTGTCTCGCTTGAGTCTGCTCCGCAAACGCTAGTTTCTCTTCAGCACGTGCTGTTAGAGTAAGAGCTGTACTTGCTGGATATACAGCTACGTAGTTCTCGCCTGCCTCTAGCTCAACATCGCCTGTGAATTTACCGCTAGTTGCATCATTATCGCCACCATAGGTAAAGTCGCCTAATCTGTCGCCTGCTTCGCTATAAAGAGTAATTTTATCTACGTCATCTGCACTTACATTTCTCCAGGTAACTGAAATAACTTCAGTTCCCTCTTCTGTATTACCAGTCTCCTCCAAATTTACACGAGTAGAGGCATCCTCTGAACCCGTTGACGCAAATAGAACAGTCGTCCCTGCGCCCGGAACAACCTCTTCGACTTCGTAAGGTGATTTCTCACACCCTACCACCACCATTGCAACAAGTGCAATTGCAGCTAAAAAATTGAATGTTTTTTTCATTTTTTTGTTTTTTGGTTAATAAAATTTTATCGAATCGTATAATCAATCTATTTTGTAGCACTTGTATAAAGTCATACACAGCTATCAATCCGCAAATATATAACATTTTTTTTGTAATATAAAATTTACGGGTAACTATCTGAAAAATTCACTAATTAGATATAAAAAAATAAGGTGATTCTACTAAAGTA
Organism: uncultured Rikenellaceae bacterium; assembly: GCA_964371395.1. Lineage (GTDB taxonomy): Bacteria > Bacteroidota > Bacteroidia > Bacteroidales > Rikenellaceae > Mucinivorans. Next base: position 1,201 of record CAYJLU010000034.1, read on the forward strand.
AAACCACCTTAAGAAATAAAAATTTAGGATCTTCTGAATCGAAAATTATTCAAGGTCAGTTGTATTTCCATCAGCCCACTTATCAACTGTTACGTCAAAGTGGATATATTGCTGCGCAAATATCGGAGTACCCTCTACACCTCGGTGGTATAGACCTGTGCCATTACCTGCTTCATCGTAGTACTGATTGTCGGCATAGTAACCACCATTACCACCTGATCCATCACCTGTATCACCGATAAGAAGGTTGTAGATATAGCGGTAGCCCTTAGCCCAATTTACACCCGCCTCTGTTGCTGAACCATCAATCTTAGATTTTAGTGGGAATAGAGCCTTAACATAAAGATTCTGTCCTGATGTGATAGTTGCTGGAGATGCGTAATCAGCTGGCACAATAGCTGCACCAGGGTATGTTGAACCAATTGCTGTTGTTACATCTGCTACTGATGAGTACTTAGTGTCGCCTGCCTCGTTGTAGTATGGATTATCACCGCTTACCGCTAGTATATCCTTACGACCAACAACATCAGCTCCTCCAGTTGTTAATTCAACACGGTATAGTACCTCAAGGTATGCACCCGAGGTGATATTAGTCAGATTATTTTGCATATCAGCACCAGAAGTAGCTACTTCAACTGCCGCAAAATCTTGTGGTAATAACATTAGATTACCATCTGTGGCTGAAGATGAACTATTGTGAACAATAGAAGAAGCTAGTGTACTTGATGCATATAGCGGTCTAAATGTAGTTGGATCGGTGTATTGTGTCGCTGTAGTAGTGGCTGTTGATGAACCTGCAAAGACAGTCTCACGATAGATGTAATCCTTTGATGATACAGTTGGTGTAGCCCAAGTTGAAGCTACATAGTTGTAAGAATTAGAGCTATTTCCAACGTTTTTAAATGTAGCACTCTGAATCTCAACAGTGTAACCAGAAGCTGGCGAAACACTTACATTAAGTTTAGATAGAATGTGATTGAATACTAGTGATAGTTTTCCTCCTGCTGGCATTGCAGCTGGTTTTGATACTGCTGCTAGGTGATCCTCCTGAAGAAATCTATCTACATTAGGTGTAATAGTACTTGTTAGTGTACCAATAGTAGCTGGAGTAGTCAATTCATTGGTTGGATATGCAGCATAGAAACTCATAGGGTAACTAGTAGCATCTGTTGGCCATAACGGTGCCTCTACTGCTGTTCCAGTAGCATTAATCCACTGCCAACCTGCGTTGTCTGATACACTAGCTGATGGAGATGTGAAGTATTTATAGTCGTAATCACCATCGATAGAAGTAGCTACTACTCCATCATTGTACCAAGATGTACCGGTTGCACCATTGATGTGTCCAAATACTTGGAAACCTTCTCTAACATCTGTGATAGTATTGTCTGCAGAACGAGTGGTATTAGCACCAAATGTTATTGCATTTGGATTATTCTGAACACCGTCATATGCGCCCTCTACGATCTCTGACTTTGAGCACCCACTCAAAATTAGTGCTGCTGATGCAGCTAAAATCATAATTTTTTTCATTTTTTTGTATTTTTTTGTGTTGTAAGTTATATTGTTTTATCGATCTATCTAAACTACCCTAGCGGAACTATCACCTCATCACCCCAATCCGAAACCGTAATATCACCCTCGGTGTACTCTAACTCTAGTGTTGAAATAAATAGGTCAATATTAAGAGAGTATAAACCTATATCTAAATTACTATTAACTACTTGTTTAGTAACGTCGATTGGTACCATTGTTTGTATATTTGGAGTAGATAAATCTCTATCATCATCTATGCTATATACTATATTCTCATCTACAATCTCCCCCGAAAGGTAAATTATATCTAAATCTAAGTCATATTGCTCGCTTGTTCCTAAGTCCAAATCTCGACCAAAACTTAAAAATGAAGCCGTAGTCTCGCCAGTAAAATCCTCATATATATTATCACCAATTTCTGGTTGCCATCCATCGCCCATATATTGGTCATCTGCGTCATACCAATTCTTTCGACCATTAAAGGTAAAGTACTGCACCATAGTCTTAGTAGCTGTCTCTCGATAACCCATCGCTGTGCGCATATTTGCCCTGTCAACAAAGCCTAATACAGCTCCTCGAATCGTACTTACTGAAGATAAATTCTTAACCCGTAGACCTACACTAACATTATAGGTCATAGCTCGCATATCTATGCCATCTTCGTCCGTAAGGTTATCCCTTGTAAGTGCATAGAACATCTCCTTATCTACACCCTCTAGCTTGGCTCCAACTACTCCTTGGCTATAATCTGCCATCTCCTGCGTTACTATGATAGTATCTAAGGACCACGATGCTAATCGAAGAGGCGGTTGAATAAATTGGTAATCCTCACTTTGGTACTCAGTGAAAAAGTAGCCCGTTGGGTTTGTATTTGAATTTCTAACTCTTGCCGAGAAATCTTCATAGCTATTAACACTCTCAAATACTACGGATTGAAATCCTCCACTCTCACTACCTTGCCAGTAACTATCATATATAGATTCGTTCATAGCTATAACCGAGTACTCTCCAACTGGAATATCTATTACACCCTCAAATACATTACCCTCAAGATACAGTTCAATTGGCTCTGAACCATCGGTAGGGAAGAGTCTAATGGTGGCTCTATGCACCGAGCCATCGCCTTGTTTAGTAGGTGAACCATCAGATTGTATCTCAAAGCCAGATTTTGCCCAATTTATCTTTACTGGTATACGTGCAGTGGTATGGATTACCTCTCGTTCATATATCCTCTGATAGTTACAAGAGCTAAAACCAACTACAAAAAACATTAAAAGGCCTATCAACATCCTATTCATATTGCCTCCTTACTTTTGAGTTCAACATCCACACCAATGATACCTTTGCTTTAGTAGGACCAAACCAACTAAAGTCTACTGTCTTATCTCTAAAGGCACGCCAACCACCCCATCTATCAAGGTTATACTCAGAGGTATACTCCTTAATCGTTGCACTAGCATAACCCACCGATAGAGAATACTCTAATCTTAATGATCCTGAATTATTTATACTATGAGCATAACCTGCTACTATACCTGCTGAGAATAGGTTACGTGATTGGATACCTGTTCGATTCTGTTCAAAATCGAAATTTCCATAAGTGCCGTAAAGTCCGCCAAACAATCCAGTTAACCTTTGTTTATCAGCTCTATTTCCAAACCAATACCTTCCCTCTACTGTCCATAGATCTGTTTGGATTCGACTACGTTTGCTATTTTCCATTCCATTATCCCATATCCACTGTGGGAAAATACCCTCAACCGCTAAACTCAAACGATTGCCGATAGGAAATTCTATTTCAAAATTAACAAGTGTTGCTAAATCATATAGTAGGTTGGTCTTAAGGGCGAATAGAGGTTTTATTTCATACTCTTCCTTGTGTATTTGATAGGTATAATCCGCTAGAATTGGTTTATCAACTTCAGGAAGGATAGGGATAAGCAGTGATTTGTAATTAGCTAACTTATCCATAACTTTAATATAACTCTCTCTACTTTGAAAATGAAGCGTTGCAACGACTCCACTACGGAGCTTCGGTAGAATATTTTGTTGCAGGTATTTCCACGCCACTCCGTCTCCCACACGTGTTAATCTCCACTCCTTTGTATCGAGATTCATATTTGAATCAATTATACTAAGCACCTCGCTTCGGTAAGGCACTCGAGTATCTTCCAGTACCTGAGCCTTAAGTCCGTCCCAGTTCTCACCAGAATACACAATATCTAAGCGATCCTGAAGTTCAGGAAAGTATCGGGTGATATAATCACTTATTGACACTGCTCTATCCTTAGATAATCTAAAATTATACTGCACACTACCCTCAGGTGATGTAACGGTATTTAGTGTAATAGAGCTAATAATATCACTTACTCCACTGATAGAAAGAATATCATTTAGTCGCTGAAGTGAGGTTGCATTATCTAGATAATTACTCTCAATTTCTGCTTTATCGAATCTAAAATGTATTAATAATGTATCAGTTACAGCATAAGTTGTGGAAATACGGGAGTTTGAACTTGAATCGACAACTTTCGGCTCACCTCCATAAAGGTTACCTACGGCTAACTGCGTTAGCACAATAAAAGTCGTAATATATATTAAAAAAAATTTTCTCATTTGCACATCATCTACACACCAATTACTAATGCGCTAGGAAACGCTCTTACTATCTTGCACTTTGATAGATGTTAAATTAGTATCATTAATTAAACGACTAAAACAACATTTACGGCACAAAGATAGTAATTTTTATTATAAAAAACAAATCATATGCAGGCTAAACTGCTATTAGATAGCACTAAACGAATTTAGCAAGTAAAATATTTCTTTCTTACAACAACAGTAAAACGCTTAAAGTAAAGATTATATTATACGATACTATTAATACATTATCCAAACCATCTTATCCTCCGAGCTAAGTGAATCGCTATACACATACCCTCCCCACTCGAATCTCTTTAACATCTCTATCGAATTAATGGAGTTCTGCGCCATATAACGAATCATCTGGCCTCGTGCCATCTTAGTATATATAACCACCTGACGAAGTTTATCTCCCTTATACTGTAAAAACTGAATATCAACTACCCTTACCTGCTTTAACACCTCCTTCCAATTAAAGGCATTTTGCTCCTCTTTAGAGGCTAGGTAAAGCAGAGTACCACCAGCACTCTGTACATCATTAATAAGGACTTCAGTCTGAATATCTCGCCAATATCTGTCAATTCTACTATCGCTGTGCGAAATTCGAATAAATCCCTCCATACGATATGGTAAAATGGCATCAAATGGACGTAATAGACCATAAAGCAGTGAACTAATACGCACCGTTTGGTTCAAATATGGGTAACGACTACGATCCAGTGACTCTTTTATATGCTTATAGACTACTCCATCATAACTATCAATGGCAGCCGTCTGAATATCAATTGGGTCAAAGAAGTGTCCAAATCTAGATTTAAGCTCACGAGCAATCGAATCACTAACCTTGAATATATCGCCTAGCTGCTCAACACTATATCCCATCATATTCTCTACGAGATGGTGGGTAGTATCAAGGAAACGAGGCTCACTTAAGGGCAGATCCTCGTTAGGCACGTTTCGCATAGTCTTAGCAGGGGAAATAAGTGCAATCATATCAATAAAATTATATCACAGAGACAAAGCAAGGACTAAGCATCACCATTCTGCTTAAAAATCTAACAATATCTTTGTCAAATGTAACGAAAAAAGAGTTAAAGTAAGCTACACAAAAGCAGAAAAAAAGAGTCGGCACAACATTTCTGTGTGCCGACTCTTTTTTTGCCCCAGTCAATAATGTATAGGGACAAAACTATTTTCTGATCTAATCAAATTACTTCTTAGCGAAGAAGTCTTTGATTTGTTCGTTAGGAAGGATCTCAGTTTTGAAGCTGTATGCACCAGACTTCTCCGAGCGAACCATCTTAATACACTTAGTGGTATTTTTACCTGTACCCGTTTTGAGGGTTGCAACTACTTTTTTAGCCATTTTTGTTACTTAATTTCTCTATGAAGTGTAACTTTCTTTAGTACAGGGTTGTACTTCTTACGCTCCATACGGTTAGGTGTATTTTTTTTGTTTTTAGTAGTGATATAGCGGCTAGTACCCGGCATACCACTTTCTTTGTGTTCAGTACACTCTAAAATGACCTGAACTCTGTTACCTTTTTTTGCCATTTTATTCTCTAGTATACTTTGTTAAGGGCTTTAGCTGAACGAAGTGTAGCAGCTAGACCATTTTTGTTAACTGTGCGAAGTGCTGCAGCCGATAGGCGAACACTTACAAAGCGACCTTCCTCTTCGAGCCAAAGGCGCTTGGTCTTAAGGTTAGGAGCAAACTTACGGTTGGTCTTCTTGTTAGAGTGAGACACTTTATGACCGTTTTGCGCTCTTTTGCCTGTAATTTGACAAACTTTCATTGATCTGTTTGTGATTAAATTATTTATTCATTTTAAGGTGTATCAGAGGCCGAGGTTATCGGCTCCCCTTTCACCATAAATAACTCTTAATTTCTTAGAGTTTGGACACTACCAAGATGCTTTCTTTACACCCGGAAGTAGACCTGCACTTGCCATTTCACGGAATTGAATACGTGAGATACCAAAGTGTCTCATATAACCCTTAGGACGACCTGTAATCGAGCAACGGTTGTGCTGACGGATCGGATTTGAGTTTAGAGGCAGTTTTGATAGGCCTACATAGTCACCAGCTTCTTTAAGAGCTTTACGCTTTTCGGCATATTTAGCGGCTAGTTTCGCACGCTTTACCTCGCGTGCTTTCATTGATTCTTTTGCCATTGTCTCTCTTAGTTATGTTTAATGTTTTTAAACGGTAGACCAAACTCCTTAAGTAGAGCGTAGCCCTCTTCGTCCTTCTTCGCAGTTGTAACAAATGTGATCTCCACCCCTAGGATCTTTTGGATCTTATCGATATCGATCTCAGGGAAGATGATTTGCTCGGTAACACCTAGTGTGTAGTTACCTTGACCATCGAATTTCTCGTTGATACCTTTGAAGTCACGGATACGTGGAAGTGATACTGCTACAAGTCTTTCAAGGAATTCGTACATTCTCTCTCTACGTAGAGTAACTCTACATCCGATAGGCATTTGCTTACGAAGTTTGAAGTTAGAGATATCCTTCTTAGACTTAGTCTGTACTGCCTTCTGACCAGCAATTATAGTGAGTTCATTCTGAGCATTGTCAAGAAGTTTCTTGTCAGAAACTGCTGCACCAATACCTTGGTTCAAAACAATCTTTGTTAGCTTTGGTACCTGCATAATGCTAGAGTAACCAAATTGCTTCATAAGAGCAGGAATAATTTGCTCTTTGTATTTAGTTTTAAGGTTAGGTGTGTATTCCATTATTTAATCTCCTCCCCTGATTTTTTAGCAAATCTAACAAGTTTACCGTTTGAGTCCTCTTTACGACCTATCTTTGTAGCTTGGCCGCTCTTAGGATCAACGACTTGAAGGTTGCTGATGTGAATAGATGCTTCTTGTTCTATGATACCGCCCTGTGGGTGCTGTGCTGAAGGCTTGGTGTGTTTCTTCACCATATTTACACCCTCAACGATAGCACGTGACTTAGCAGGGATTACCTCTAGGACTTTACCTGTCGATCCCTTGCTGTTTCCAGCGTTCACATAGACATTATCGCCTTTTTTTATGTGTAGTTTCATTGATCTGTAATCTTTAGTTGTTCTTTTTTCTTAAAGCACTTCAGGAGCAAGTGAAATAATTTTCATATTCTTGTCACGAAGCTCTCTTGCCACAGGGCCAAAGATACGTGTTCCACGCATATCGCCTTGGTTGTTTAGTAGAACTACTGCGTTGTCATCGAAACGGATATATGAACCATCTGGGCGACGGATCTCCTTGCTCGTACGAACTACGATCGCCTTAGAGACTATACCTTTCTTAACATCACCTGTGCTAGTTGCACTCTTCACGGTAACAACGATCTTGTCACCTACTGAGGCGTATCTACGCCCTGTACCGCCTAGTACACGAATACAAAGAACTTCCTTTGCACCGCTATTGTCGGCTACTCTTAATCTGGATTCCTGTTGTATCATTTCTTACTTAGCTCTTTCAAGGATTTCTACTAGCCTCCAGCGTTTGTTCTTGCTGAGTGGGCGTGTTTCTTGGATCTTTACAGTATCACCTTCACCACAAGTGTTCTCCTCGTCGTGAGCTGTGAACTTGGTAGTTTTGTTAACAAACTTACCGTACATCGGGTGTTTAACCTTACGTGCTACTGCTACAACGATAGACTTGTCCATCTTGTTGCTTACAACAACCCCGATTTTCTCTTTTCTAAGATTTCTTGTTTCCATCTTTTACTACTTTGAGTTTTTTTGATTAAGGATTGTTTTCATACGTGCGATCTGTCTGCGGCTCTTTCTAAGTTGCGAGTTATCCTCCATCGGTGTGATGTGATGGTTAAGCTTCGCAGCTCTAAGGCTTGCTGTCTCAGAATCGATTCTCTCTACAAGTTCGCTTACTGCCAACTCTCTAAGATCTTGTTTTTTCATTTTTAGATAGTGGTTTTAATAATTAAGCGTTTTCTTCGTAGTCACGACGGATCATAAACTTAGTAGCAACTGGTAGCTTTTGAGCACCTAGTCTAAGAGCTTCTTGTGCAACTGCTAGAGGTACACCTTCTGCTTCAAATAGAATACGTCCTGGAGTAACTGGGGCAACGAATCCTTCTGGAGCACCCTTACCCTTACCCATACGTACTTCGGCAGGTTTCTTTGTGATAGGCTTATCAGGGAATACTCTGATCCATAGTTGGCCTTCACGTTTCATATAACGTACGATAGCTTGACGAGCTGCCTCAATTTGGCGGCCTGTGATCCAAGCTGGTTCAAGGGTTTTGATACCGAAACTACCAAACGCAAGTTGATTACCGCGTCCAGCGATTCCTTTCATACGCCCTTTTTGCATACGCCTAAATTTTGTTCTTTTTGGCTGTAACATTGTTCTTTACTTTTTTACTTTAGTTGATTGACGTATTTTCACTCTATCGACGATCACCACCTCTGCGGTTGTCACCACCTCTACGGCGATCACCACCTCTGCGGCCTTCACGTCTCTGATCTCCACCGTGGCCTGAACCAGCTGCTCCCATTCCAACTAGTGGAGATAGGTCACGCTTGCCATAAACCTCACCGTTGCAAATCCATACCTTGATACCTAGAATACCTACCTTAGTAAGTGCTTCTGCTAGGTGATAGTCGATGTTTGCACGGAATGTGTGAAGAGGAATACGTCCCTCTTTGTAGCTCTCAGAACGTGCCATTTCAGCTCCTCCTACACGACCTGATACCATAATCTTAATACCTTCAGCACCTGTACGGATAGTTGAAGCGATTGTGGTTTTGATCGCACGGCGATATGAAACACGTCCTTCGATTTGACGAGCGATGTTGTTTGCAACAATCACAGCGTCTAGTTCTGGACGACGTACCTCGAAGATATTTACCTGCACATCCTTACCTGTAAGTTTGCGTAGTTCTTCTTTTAGTTTGTCGACCTCTGCGCCACCTTTACCTATGATTACACCAGGACGCGCAGTTGATATTGTAACGGTCACAACTTTTAGCGTACGCTCAATGATAATCTTAGAAAGGCTAGCCTTAGCAAGACGGACATTAAGGTATTGACGGATTTTTGCATCCTCTGCAAGTTTTGCAGGAAAGTCTTTGCCACCGTACCAAGCCGAATCCCAACCTCTTACAATACCGAGGCGGTTTGAAATTGGATTACACTTTTGTCCCATTATGCCTTTTTATCTTTTTTAGTTTCTACTAGTTTGTCAACTATGATAGTTACGTGGTTTGAACGCTTGCGGATACGGTGAGCACGCCCCTGTGGAGCAGCTTGTATACGCTTTAGCTGACGACCACCGTCAACCATAATAGTCTTAACACACAGTGGAGTTGACTCCAGTGGTGTACCTTCATTTTTAGCCTCCCAGCTAGCGATTGCACTCTTTAGCAGTGACTCAAGGCGTACAGCAGCATCTTGCTTCGAAAAACGAAGTATTGCTAATGCTTTGTTGATTTCAACGCCACGAATGATATCTGCAACTAAGCGCATCTTGCGAGGAGATGTAGGGCAGTTATTGAGCTTTGCAACCGCAGTTACTCGCTTCTCTGCCTTAAGCTTTTCAGCTCTGATTCTCTTTCTTGCACCCATTTTAGGTTATCTTTTTTTCTGTTATTACTTGAAATTATCTCTTCTTGTTTCCACCGTGGCCTCTAAAGCTACGTGTTGGTGAAAACTCGCCTAGTTTATGACCTACCATATTCTCTGTAACGTATACTGGAATAAATTTATTTCCATTGTGTACAGCGATGGTATGGCCTACAAAGTCTGGCGAAATCATACTTGCTCTTGACCAAGTCTTGATTACAGACTTACTTCCTGTTTCGTTTTGCTGCAAAACTTTTGCCTCTAGCTTAGGGAAGATATAAGGTCCTTTTTTAAGTGAACGGCTCATCTTACTTATTTTTTACGTTTGCTAATTATAAACTTACTTGTAGTCTTCTTAGGATCACGTGTCTTGTAACCCTTAGCCAGAAGACCTGTGCGTGAGCGTGGGTGACCTCCGCTTGAGCGACCTTCACCACCACCCATCGGGTGATCCACTGGGTTCATCGTTACACCTCGGTTATGAGGACGACGACCTAACCATCTGCGGCGACCTGCCTTACCTGAGCTCTCTAGTGAGTGGTCAGCGTTTGATACTGTTCCGATCGTTGCACGACAAGTTGTAAGTACCATACGAGTCTCCCCTGATGGAAGTTTAATAATTGCAAATTTACCTTCACGAGCAAGTAGTTGAGCGTAAGTTCCTGCCGAACGTGCCATCTGTGCACCTTGACCTGGAGCTAACTCAATACAGTGAATAACAGTACCTAGTGGTATCTCTGAGAGGAATAGAGTATTACCTAGTTCTGGTGCAACACCAGTACCTGACTGTATCTTAGCACCAACCTTAAGACCAGTTGGAGCTACGATGTAGCGTTTCTCACCGTCTGCATATTGCACTAGTGCGATACGTGCTGAACGGTTTGGGTCATACTCAATAGTAGCTACAGTACCTACTACGCCATCCTTATTGCGAAGGAAATCGACGATACGGTACTGACGTTTGTGACCACCGCCACGATAGCGTACGGTCATCTTACCTGTGTTATTACGTCCACCTGATGATTTCAGAGGAGTAAGTAGTGATTTCTCTGGTGTTGATGAAGTAATATCATCAAACGTTCCAGCGATTTTGTGTCTTTGCCCTGGAGTTGTAGGCTTAAATTTCTTTACTGCCATTGTTTATTAGATATTACTGTAAAAATCAATTTTGTCATCACCTTTAAGGGTTACAATCGCTTTCTTGAATGCGCCTGTGTTGCCCTCAATCATACCAGCTTTTGTGTAGCGGCTCTTATTCTTACCCTTGTAGTTCATAGTGTTTACTCTATCGACTACAACGCCATAAGCAGCTTCTACCGCAGCTTTAATCTGTAGTTTATTTGCCTTTGCATTAACTACAAAACCGTACGAGCCCAAATTTTCGCCTTGAGCCGTCATCTTTTCGGTTAGTATTGGCTTAATTAGTATATTCATTACTACTGTTCTTTACTTAGTTGGGCGTTTACTGTCTCTACTGCTGATGCAGAAAGAAGCATTGCCGCTGAGTTCATAATATCGTATGTGTTAAGTGAAGCAGCGTTAACTACCTTTACCTTTTGCACGTTACGAGATGCCAAAGCTATTGTTGGCTCAGTTTCGCTTGTAACAATTAGAAGTTTCTTGCCCTCCAGACCTAGTGACTTTGCTGCCGATAGGAAGCTCTTTGTCTTATTGTCTGCTAGTTCAAGGCTATCTACAACTGTAATCACCTCACCTTGCGCTTTGTAAGTTAGCGCAGAACGACGTGCTAATTGCTTTAGCTTCTTGTTCAGCTTAAAGTCGTAATCTCTTGGCACTGGACCAAATACACGACCACCACCTACGAATGTTGGTGCTTTGATAGAACCACAACGTGCCCCACCTGTTCCTTTTTGACGCTTTAGCTTCTTTGTAGAACCTGTAATTTCGTTACGTTGCTTTGATTTGTGTGTACCTTGACGTTGTGCTGCAAGGAATTGCTTAACGTCTAGATAGATTGCGTGGTCATTTGGTGTAATTCCAAATACCGACTGCGAAAGGGTTACTACTGCTCCTGTCTCTTCACCCTTAATGTTTTTAACTCTAATTTCCATAGTTTTCAACAATTTAAAGGTTATTCTTCGATTAGTAGATAAGAGCCTTTACAGCCCGGGATAGAACCCTTAACAAGAATTAGGTTGCTCTCTGGGATAACCTTAAGAACCTTCAAGTTAAGTACTTTCACTTGATCTCCACCTGTACGACCAGCCATACGCATACCCTTACGTACACGAGATGGCCAAGAACTCGCACCTAGCGAACCTGGGTGACGTTGACGGTTGTGCTGACCGTGAGTTTGACCACCAACTCCGGCAAATCCGTGGCGTTTTACAACACCCTGAAAACCTTTACCTTTGCTGATACCAGTAACATCTACCCACTCGCCCTCTGAAATAACATCTGCGGCGATGATATCTCCTAGTTTGATCTCCTCGTTCCAAGTTGCAAACTCTGCAACTTTACGCTTTGGAGTGGTGCCCGCTTTTGCAAAGTGGCCTACCATTGGGTTACTGGTGTTCTTCTCCTTCTTCTCGTCATAGGCAAGTTGCAGAGCAGCATAACCATCCTTCTCTACAGTTTTGACTTGCGTGACAACGCAGGGACCAGCCTCAATAACAGTGCATGGGATGTTTTTCCCCTCGGCACTGAAAACGGAAGTCATTCCGATTTTTTTTCCAATTAGTCCTGACATAATGTAATTATTAATTATTTAACTAACACTACACCTCTCAAAAACAGGTGTAATGAGGCGCAAAGTTAGTAATTTTTCTCTGAACTACAATACCTTAGAATAACTTTTTTCCGTTTTTTTGTATAAAACACTACAAGAAGTAATACAAAAGGTTATTACAGTTAGTTATATTGCTGGTTTAGTGCTGTTTCCTGACGTGATTCTTAATATATCAAAATGGTGTAAAGGGTAGACTGTTAATCATTATTATCGACATAGGTAATCGTGCAAAATAGTTGAGATGGTCGCCATAATGCATTTTTGCAGTACTAATCAATATATACTCGATGCTCTCGCTGAACCACTGCTATAAACATTGATTCAGCAAAATAGTTGGGGTATCCACCCCAACCATTTTTATTTTTGATTTGGATTCGTTCGCCTTGCAGGCTCACTCCTTTTTTCATTACTCTAGTACAATGCACAAATCCGAGTGCTGGATGGCACCGTTTTTCTTCTTTCATTGTACTAAACAGTAAAGGGTAAAGGGTAAACTGTACCACTGCTGT
>CAYJLU010000035.1:0-13883 GCA_964371395.1 uncultured Rikenellaceae bacterium
GCTATAAAATTCTTCACGTCATTTTCCCAAGTGCTAAAAATTTCACAGCAGTGGTACAGTTAGAGTCTATTGCATATATTGTATACGCTGATTAGTAAAATGCAAGAAGAAAACAACACCCTCTAGTACACTGGTTTGTATACCGTGCAATAGCTAACCTCCTAACTGTTTTTTGAAACAAACCCTTTATAGAGCTTCCGATAGTTTTTATCTTAAAGAAGACTATCACGAATCTCATTAATGCTTAAAAGTTGTGTGAAGCACTCTCCAAAATTGCGAATTAGAACCATCTCTACTTTACCATCCCTACGTTTCTTATCATATTTAATTGCATCTAAGAGTGATTGGGTGTCTAACTCAAGTGGCAAAGTGTTTGGTAATGAAAACTGACTAATTGTATTAACTATTTCCTCCTTTATCTCATAGCTCAGATAGCCAATGTTATGAGATATTCTTGCTGCCGTGGCAATACCAATAGCTACTGCCTCGCCGTGGTTATATTGTGTAGTGCACTTCTCTACTGCGTGAGCAAAGGTATGTCCAAGGTTTAACAACTTACGCTGCCCCGATTCCCTAAAATCATTCTCAACAATCTCAAGTTTTATCGAAACACACCGCTCAATATAGTCACTGCTATACAATATATCTTTCCCCCTTAGCACCGCATATTTTATTACCTCGCCAAATGCAGAACGCAACTCCCTCTGGGGTAGAGTCTTCAAAAATAACGAGTCGATGATCACTTTTTTAGGTAGTGAAAATGTACCAATAAGATTCTTATAACCATCAAGATTCACACCACACTTACCTCCAATTGCGGCATCAATCTGCGCTAGAAGAGTTGTAGGAATGTAACAGAAATTTATACCTCGAAGGTAAGTCGAGGCCACATAACCTCCAATATCTGTCGTAATTCCGCCCCCAATAACCACTAAAGTCGCAGAACGATCAACCTCCAATCTTCTTAACTCACAGTATATACCCTCGACGCTCTGCAAAGTCTTGTTGCACTCCAATGCCTCAAACTCAATAGTACTATACCCCTCAAGATAATCAGAATATAGCCCAAGAACATTACTGTCACATAGTATTATCACCCGAGACTCACCATTAAGCCTCTCTAACTCATCTAGCCATCCCCCAAAGTAAACATATTTCATCACCGCTTTGTTAATTAGTTTTGATAAATGAGACTATTGTTGGCACGAGCTTTCGGTGTAGTGATATTGAGGGATTAGAGTATGTCACTAGCTGTACTTCTCTATTTGTGGTGAGGCACTCCTTTAGAACGTGGTTCATTGAGTTAATGATCGCTAGTTGAGCATTGCGATTAGCCGTTTTAAGAGCTACTGCATCTGTTGTGGTTATCTGAATATCAGTAGATCCTTGAACTATAAGTGTCGGTATATCAATCTCATCTATTAACTCTACTGGATCCACACTAAAGTCCGAGATCAAGAAGTGTTGGATAGTGGGGCGAAATAGTGCATAGAGGTATGCAGGAATAGTCTCAACAGTGCGCCTTGCTTTTAGCTCCTCGATAATAGCGAATGCTTCTTGTTTGATTTGTTGGGGTTGACTCTCAAGTTGCTCCTTAAGTATAATATCGGTGGTACGTCCGGGAGTAGCAATAAGGATTAATTTATCTGCTACTGCACCATCTTCGATAGCCATTAGAGCCAGTTTGCCACCCTCACTATGCCCTATAAGCACTATTGAATCTAAGCGATTATCTTCATTTGCCATAGCACACCACGAGGCGACATCCTCGGCAAAGTCCTCGATGGTAACAAATGTTGATACATTACCCACTGACTCTCCAATTCCTCGTTTATCGTAACGAATCGTAGCAATACCATTATTTACTAGCGAGTCGCTCAACATTCTCAGCGAGTTATTTCTCAATATGACATTATTCCCATCCCTATCCGTCGGACCACTACCTGCCACTAGAATAGCCACTGTAATGGCACTCTCTTGGTCAAGAGATGGTAGTGTTAGCGTACCACGTAGCATTATACCATCGTTAGATGTTATCTCAACATTTTGTTCTATACTCTGAGCCAGAGCGTATGAACAGAGCAATATACTCCACAGTGATATGATAAGTCTCTTCATTGTTTACATAATATCACTAAATACTTCTGGGTTAATAGGCGTACCGACAACTCCTGTTATGGGAACCTCGGCAATAATTTCGAGCGAGTACTCCTTAGCAACTCTACGTAGGTGGGTATTATCGCCAAATATTCTATACTTCTTCTCTGGAGCATCCTCGGGAGTAAAGTATGCCATATTGTTGATAACTCCTAGTATTGGTACTGAGATATTTTCGTTTTTCAGCATTGAGACGCCACGAACTACATCGCTTAGAGCAAGCTCAGAAGGTGTTGTGACAATTAGTGCCGCATCAATACTAAGTTCGTTAGCCACAGATAGGTGAATATCTCCAGTTCCCGGAGGCATATCTATTACAAGTGTATCGAGTTCCCCCCATTGGCTCTGATGGATTAATTGTTTGAGTGCACTTGTCGCCATAGGCCCACGCCATACCAACGCATCGCTACTACTGACAAAGAAGCCAATAGAGACAACCTTTATACCCTCGCTAGAGCTTGGTGGTATTATCATATCATCATCAGTGACATTTGGTTTTACATCCTCAATGCCAAAGAGTTTCGGCTGTGAGGGTCCGTATATATCGGCATCGAGAATTCCAACCCTCTGCCCTTTTTGAGCCAGCATACGAGCGATAGCTGCTGTCACCGTGCTCTTACCAACACCACCCTTACCACTTGTTACCGCTATAATTCGCTTTATAGCACTTGCTCCGTTGTAGTTTTTCGGTTCAGCAGAGGGTTTTTGCGCTGCTGTTGGTTTCTGTTCTGTAAATGTGATATTAAGCTCAAAGCCTTCATTATTTACAACCTCTGCTATGGCACGCTTAACGCTGTTTACTAGAGGGTTAACCTTACCTTTTAAATCTATCTTTAGATGGACGTTATTCCCATCTATGTTAAAGTGTGCGAGGCTTCCTACCTCTGCTATAATTGACTCAATCTTTGATTTCATATACTCTATATTTTTCGGTGAGGATTAATTAATCCTCCTCTTCGACCTCAACTACCTCTATTCCTGCTCTATGGAGTAGCTCTACACCCTCCATAGCGTGATACTTATCAGCATAAACAACTCTACTAATGCCCGATTGAATGATTAACTTTGCACACTCCATACACGGCGACGCTGTGACATAAAGCGTGGAACCAAGCGATGAATTTGAAGATTTAGCAATCTTAGTTATAGCATTAGCCTCGGCGTGGAGTACATAAGGTTTAGTCTTACCGTCGTTCTCCCACTCGCAAACATTCTCAAAACCCGATGGAGTGCCATTATACCCATCAGATATTATTCTCTTGTCTTTAACCATTAGTGCTCCCACCTTTCGCCTAACGCAGTAGGAGTTCTCCGCCCATATCCTAGCCATCTTCATATACCGTTGGTCTAGGTCTCTCTGTTTAGCTGTCATAGTATGTACTATTGCTTCAAAAAGTTCTCGACCTGTCGAATAATCGAGGTCGAGAACTCTGATATTTTAGTCTGTGTCGTAATATTTCTATCTGTTTTTATTCTTTTCTATCTGACGTTTAAGTGCATCAACACACTCGTCAATAGCCTGCTCAAAACTGGTTGCACGGCGTTCAGCTACAAGTTCGCCCGAGAGCTTAATCACAGCCACCTTATTCCCATTGTCATTATCCTTATCAAGACTTAGAATAATCTCACCCGCAATAATGCTATCATCGAATTTGCCTAATTTATTTACTTTGTTTTCGGCGAAATCAAGTAGTTTTTGGTCAGCGTTGAAGTGAACCGATTGAATCTGTAATTTCATAATAGTTTTGTTTTAAAGGGTTAGTACAATTGTTTGCTCCACGGTGTCCCTCTTCCTCAATTATATAAATTTTTATGCTCTTTTAATCTACCTTATTATTTTGGAGATTAGCTCTGGGGTGTGCTGCACTGTGGCACTCCTTTAGAGCCTCGATTGTATTGTGCGAGTAGATTTGAGTTGAAGCAATTGAGCTATGACCTAGAAGCTCTTGAATAGAGCGAATCCCTACGCCACTGCTTAATAAGTGTGTGGCAAAGGTGTGGCGGAGAGTGTGCGGACTAACTCTAGCCTTAGTTCCTATGCTCGACAGCTTACTCTTTACTATCCCGTAAATATCTGCTGCTTTTAGTGGTATTAGTTCCTCTGTTTTATTATATCTCAAAAATAACGAATTTCTCTGTAAATTGCAACTTATTTCATCTCTTTTTTGCATATAACGTTCCAATATAGTTTTAAGTTTACTATTTATTGGTACAACACGCTCTTTTTGTCCCTTACCTACTACCTTAAGGGTCTGATTATCGAGGTCTAGCGAACCTAGGCTCAGTGACTCTAGCTCTGCTCGTCTCAAACCAGTGAAGTATAGTACTAGTATAACGGTTGCCTCAAGCACAGTAGTATAACTCTGGGGTGTAAGCTCCGAGCAAATGGTATCCGCCTCTAGCTCCTCGATAATTGGAGATAGCTCACCTAGAGTTATAAAATTTGGTAAACGACTATCACTTCGTAGGCTCTTTATCTTCGCTAGTGGATTTTTACTTACCACCCCCCTCTTGATAAGGAAGTTGAAGAGGGTTCTAAGCGAGCTAATACGGCGATTAATCGAGCGAGGATTACGTCCCCTCTCGACCTCTACCATTAGCATTGCTCGAATGTCAGAGGTTGTGCACTCCTCAATAGGGGTGCAGTCAAGAAACTGTACCAAGGCGGCTATATCTTCACTATACGACTTAATGGTCAGTGGTGAGGCGTGCCTCTCGAAACAAAGATACTCCTTGAAGCTATCGACAACCTCCATTACAATAGTCTACGACTTGAAAGCTCACCCTCTGGGCGTAGAGTCTGAAGGTTTACACCCTCTAGTAGTACTGCTCCGGGGGTCTTGCCAACCTCGAAGCTACCGATTCTATCTTCGGCCTTAAGTCCCACTGCACCACCTTTTGTTGCCCAATGCAGTGCAACAGCTAGTGGTAACTCAGGATTATTATTTAAAAGGAATTCAATTTCACGAGCCATCTGAAGCGAGTGGTTCGAGGTCAGTGAGTCGGTGCCCATTGCCACATTAACCCCAAGTCTATGGAACATCATAGCTGGTGGATATGCACGTTCTATAAAGTAGTTACTACGTGGGCACAGTACGAACGTAACGTCAGTAAAGTATGCTATGAGCTTCTCAACCTCCTGCTCATTAATCTGTGTGTTATGAACTAGTAGAAGCGGTGTTGAGGCTGGAAGCGAAGCTATTATTCTATCGACGTGTGAGCCGTAGTGCAGAAAATCGGGACTCATTCCATCCTCGGTTACAAAGTCGTACATTCCACCCTTCTTTTCAAAGTATTCCAACTCTGAGGGAGTCTCAAGGAAGTGAATAGACAATCTCTGTGAGTTCGCACCCTTTTTGAAGAGCTTATCTCCTACCATATACGTAGAGTGAGGCGAAGCGGCAATATCTAGCCCTATCTCCTCGGCTGGCTCTATGTGCGAGGTAACCTTAGCAAAGTATGCCTCTAGTTCGTTATCTGAGGGCATATTGAAGTATTCGGCATAGGTGTAGTATAATATATTACTGGTACGTTTAGCCTCAAAGCTAGCCGTTCCATTCGATATATCGCATATACCCTGTACACCCTCGCTCCACATCTTCCTATCCTCGGCAATCGCCCTTTCTATCTGTTGCTGCTCTGTGAAGTCACCACGAACAGCCATAATCTCACGAATAAACTCAACTAACCCCTTACCTTCGCTAACCTGCCCAAGCAAATAACTCAGCTCCAAGTGGCAGTGAGCATTGACCATACCCGGTATCAACACTCCATCGTAGTATTCCACCGAGGCGAGCGAATCGAGATTCTCCACATCACACTCAACAGAGATAACCATACCTTGGCTATCGAATGAAACTACTGTATTTTGCATTAACTCACCACTTGGGGTAAGTACTAAAGGAGCTGCTATCTTTCTAGTATCCATTGTATCTCTTCATTTTTAGGTTTAAGTGCGCTGCTATCAATCTTTACAATGATTTTATGTGGCGCAGGTAGGTCTATTGTATCAATGCTAGGTATGTGAGCTCTATTGAAGACATAATCATCACCCATTAGGCTAGCATAGTATCTTTGCTTTGCCTCCTCAATCTCTGGAGTGTAGACAATCTCTATCTTTGCAATATATGCTGTATCTTTACCTAATTTCTCTAAATCTCTATTTTTAATATGTGATGAGCGTACCTCCTCTAGCCATAGTACTAACGAGTCTCTACGCTTTTCGGTAACCTTAAGCTCAACATTGACTGTACGTCCACCCGATGAGCGTGATAGCCATAGAGTCTTAACATCTGGTTTATTAATCAGTATATCATTAAAATAGTACTTCAACGCCTTCTGCTTGTAGCGATAGTCCGCCATAGTCTTATAGGTAACCGATATTCTATATACCCCCTTAACAAGAGAGTCTGTGAACTCTAGCTTAAAGTCTTTGAAGTCTTTGCGAAGTATTGTGTCGCTGCGGTAGATGGTATCTCTATACTTATTCAGCGCAGCTTTCTCGAACTCAATGGCTTGTTTATATCGAGTCTCTGCAACTAGTGCTTGTCGTGTAATATCCTCCGAGACAGCATCTAAGATACCATCTAGTGGGTTACTCTTTCTTCGTGCCATCGATTCGATAGTATAGCGGAAATCCTCTAGAGTATAGCCATACTTTGATAGCACCTCACTATGATAGTCTATCGTATCAACTTGGTTTGAGCCACGTCTATAACTATTCGTGCCATTGATAACACTTTGACGTATTAGTGACTCTGTGATTATCTTTTGAAGCTCCTGCTCTGGTATCGCCTTATGCTCCGAACAACTCACCACAATGGTAAAGGCTAGGAGTAGTAATGCAATTGCTCTTCTGCTGCTCATAAGTTTGTGTTATATTTTAGGAAGTAGTTATAACTCCGCCTTTTAAAGTAGCGGAGCATTAACAATAACACCACGTTGGAAAACAGGGATGATCTCACTATCGAACGTTGTTGTTCCATCCCAAAGAGTAATCTTACACATCTCAGGGACTCTATACCTCACGCTCTTCTCGCCCTTAGATGCAGGGGCAGGTGTCGGTTTTTCGATAGTTGATATCTCGATATTTACTGGTGACGCTGAAAGATCCTCAGCTGGTTGAACACCACTCTGAGAACTAAAACGGAAGGCAACTATTCTATCAGCACCTACCTTTGGAGTTACTCTAAATACCTTGGTAGACTTCTGAGTATAGCGTTTCCCTAGGAATAGCGATACGTACTCATCCTCGATGCGTGCCATCTCTTTGAGGGCGTACTCTAGCCCCGCACCAAATACATTTTCACCCTGCTCACCAGTGAGGAGTTCAAGGCGGCGTTTACGTATCTTGAAGATAGTAGCAGCAGCATCTGCTGCCATCTGTTCTTCGCTCTTCTCCACAGCCGTAGAGATGTTCATAGATAGTCCGTTGCCACTATCCATCACAGTGCTTGTACCAACATCCTTAAATGGAGTATTTCCACCAAGTCTTGCGCCCGAGTATCTTGAGTCGGCAGGTGTTTCTTCCTGCGCCCCAGCCGTTGGAGTTATCCACTCCATTACCCGCTCCACCTCACCACGATCGCTTATAGCATAGATCTGTGACGGGTCTGGCTCTGTTGTATAGCTAATCGATGCGCTGAGAATAGAGAAGTTCTCTCTATCGCTCATCGGAGCACCAGTAACTCCTAAGTACTGAGATGCGTAACGAGCATATGGTCCACGAATGATTACCTCACGCTCCTCAACTACACTTACCTCGACTACTGTGCGTGGAAGTGAATAGCCCTCAACCGACGAGCCAATGTGTTGAGGATATGCCGAAATTTGGGCACTGCTACTTAGTGTAAGTAGCAGTGCTCCAGCGGTAAAAATTAATCTTTTCATATCTATTTCTTAATATTAGGAAGTTCAAGACCGTAGCCCTTCTTCTTGTCTATCATCTTTAGTCTAACTGCAAGTAGAATAGCACATACTCCAAGACCTGCAAAGATTAGCATAGGTGCTACATAGTTACCCGGCGTTAGGTTATTAACATCTTCGGAGAATGTGTTGATAACCCAACCAATAAGCATAGTGACTAGCATAAGTCCAATATTCTGTACGTAAAATATTAGTGCGTAGGCAGTACCAAGTTGTTTCTGCGGAATAATCTTAGGTACAGAAGGCCACATTGCCGATGGTACTAACGAGAAAGCAATACCTAGTAGTATCATTATTGTAACAGCAAATCCTACTGAATCAATAAATGGTAGAGAAAATAGTATGTGTACCGTTGTTAGTAGTATAGAGCCATATATCATAAGTGTTGCACCCTTACCGATTCTATCGTAAAGTGTACCAAATAGTGGTGTAAGAATCATCGTACCGAATGGTAGCATTGCAGGAATTGCGCCTGCTAAATCCTGTGATACCCCATACTTACTAGCCATCATATTGGTAGCATATTTAATGAATGGGAATATAGCTGAATAGAACATCATACAAAGTAGTGCAATTGTCCAGAATCCTCCACTTGTAAAGATTACCTTAACATCAGATAGTTTGAAATTATCATCCTCTGCACTCTCATTAGAAATCTGAGCCTCCTTATCGTAGCGATAGTCAAGCACACCATAGGTAATAAATAGTAGTAGTGCTATACATAGACCTAGTGCACCATAGAGCACAGGTGCAGATATTTCACCATATGCAGTTGCTATCTGTGCGCTAAACAGTAGAGCAAAGGCTGTACCTATCCTAGCCATAGCCATCTCAAGTCCCATTGCAAGAGCTAGCTCCTTGCCTGTAAACCACTTAACTATTACCTTTGAGACCGTGATACCACAAATCTCAACACCCATACCAAAGATTGCAAAGCCTATACCCGCCAACCATACCTGTGAGTTATAGCCAAAGAGCATAAAATCCCCCACAGTGTAGTAGTCTGATACTGCATAAAACTTAATAAATGTCCCGATAATCATAAGCGAGGTGGCAAGTACCCCCGTGAGTCTTACTCCGAGCTTATCGAGGATAATACCCCCGATAAATAGCATAAAGAAGAATACATTAAACCATCCATACGCACTACTAAACCATCCATAGTCTAGCGAGTTCCATCCAAGCCCACCTTCAGTTGTTGAACTCATTATAAGCTTCTCTAGTGGTGAGATAACATCTGTTATAAAGTATCCGAACATCATTGCAGCCGATACGATAATGAGTACACCCCAACGTGCCAAAGCACTGTCTTTTAGTGTCTTTTTAATTGTTTCTGTCATAATTTTGTTTTCTATTTAGTTATTGAAGTTATTATTGTGTATGCCTTCTCTATTCCTATCTCGCCAGCACGACTAAGGTCTAGCGCACCCTTCTCTAGCTCGTCAAGTGAGAGTTGTAGTAGTCCTCTATTATAGTACGCCTCGGCAAAGTATGGAAATATCTCAATGGCACGACTATAATTCTCTATTGCCCTTGGAATATCTCCCATCTCGGCATATATATATCCTAGGTTGTAGAAGATATGAGGAAGTTCAGGGAGTAATCTAGCGGCACTCTCTAGATCGGCAATAATCTTGTTGTAGTTTATCGTAGTTTTGCCCTGTGAGTTATGGAGTCGCTCCACAGGGTTGCCCTGCGATGCTAATGATTGATACTCACCCTCCACCGATACCATAAAACTTGCCATCTCCGCCTCGGCAACTGCACGATTGAGGTATGGTAGTGGATTGTCGGGACTATCGGTGATAAGAAAGCTGTATAGGTCAATAGCCCTTGAGTATTCATTCATCCCAGAGGCAACAAGTGCCTGCTTGAATAGCTCTGAATAGCTCTCAGCCTCTTCTAACTTGCCATCAAGCTCAAAGAATTGCCATCCTGCCAAATCGCTATTGCCATTCTGTAACCTCATCAGAGGTATTGCCATAGAGGTCTCGATTTCGCTAACCTTTGCACTGTTAAATCTACGATGGTCAACGCCTATGACACTATCAATTCTTGACATCAGCTCATAATTATATAGTGGTAGAGGTTCATACTTGCTGAGAGTCTTAGACTTAATGCGGCTTAGGTTGCTATCCTCGAAGTCGGCATTGAAACTTATAATATCACTATAACGAGAGGAAGTGTCCGCAAATGCGCTATGACCATTCTTATTTAACTCCGTACGATACTTTACCATCAACTCTTCGGCCTTCTGCCTATCTTCATTGTATCCACGTCTATCTCTAAGCATTGCCTTTAATTGGCTACGGTATAGGTAAGCATTGGCAAAGTCACCGTATATCTCTATTGCTTTGGTATAGTCCTCAATCGCTTTGGTTAGCTCGCCTACTTGAGCATACACAGCTGCTCGATTATAGTACACCAGTACATTGTTTGGATTTTGCTGAGAGACTAGCGTATAGTCCTCAATCGCACGGTTATAGTCTCCGATTTGTGAGCGTAGAATGGCACGGTTAAATATTGCCACTGAGTTAGTCGGGTCATAGTGTATTGAACTACCAAAATCACTAAGCGATAGATCGATATTACCCTTGAAATTGTGCGCCATAGCTCGATAGAAGTATCCAATAGCAATGGTTGAGTCGAGTTCAAGAGCCGCATTCATATCACCTATTGCCAAATCAATATCCCCCTTTGACATATAGAGTGCACCACGCCTCAAGAAGCCATCGCTTAGGTATGGATTAACCCTAATGGCGGTGTTGTAGTCCTCCATTGCCGCCGTACTATCCTTTAGATATAGCTTTGCAGTACCACGGTTAACGTAGCCATCCGCACTAAGGGGTTCAAGCCTTATAAATTCATCATAATCCTCAATGGCACTTTGAAACTGTCTGTTGAGGAAGTTTGTTACTGCCCGTGAGTAGTATGCACCTGAAAACGTTGGACGCATCTCAATTGCTCGCTCAAAGTCCTGTAAAGCCTCGCTATATTGCCCTAGCCGAGAACGAGTAATTGCCCGATATTGGTAAGCTAGCGTATAGACTGTATTATACTCGATGGCAAGTGAGAAGTCACGATTAGCACCGTGTAGATCACCAAGATTGTACTTTGCTACCCCTCGTAAAAAGTACCCCTCAGCCTCCTCTGGTTGCGAACGCAACAGCAGATTCAATGATTCGATAGCCTCACGATATTGCCCAGAAACAATATAATCCCTACCTCTATCATAGAAGTAAGGGCGATTGAGTTGCGATGAGGACTCAAATATGGTCGCCATAAGGATGGCGACCACTATAAGGTGCTTTTTTATGTTCAATGGTTTAATCTATACTTTTTAAAGGTTAGCAAAAAAGTCATTTCCCTTATCATCTACAATTATAAACGCAGGGAAATCCTCAACATATATCTTTCTTACTGCTTCCATTCCAAGTTCTTCCATATCTACAAGCTCAACTTTCTTGATCGAGTTCTTAGCAAGAACGGCAGCTGGTCCTCCAACAGAACCTAGGTAGAAGCCTCCATTTGCATTACAAGCATCGGTTACCGCCTGTGAACGATTACCCTTTGCAACCATTACCATCGAACCACCAGCCTTTTGGAACTTATCCACGTAGCTATCCATTCTACCTGCGGTAGTAGGGCCAAATGAGCCTGATGCCATACCATTTGGGGTCTTAGCAGGGCCAGCATAGTATACAGGGTGATTCTTGAAGTACTCAGGCATCTCTTCTCCACGCTCTAGACGCTTATTAATCTCGGCGTGAGCAATGTCACGAGCCACAATAAGCGTTCCTTTAAGGCGTAGGCGAGTCTTAATCGGATACTTCGATAGCTCCTCACGTACATACTCCATTCCCTTATCTAGGTCAATATCCACTGGCTCACTCATAATCGGAGGTTCAGCTGGAAGGAACTTAGCAGGATTCTTCTCAAGTTGTTCAAGGAATATACCCTCTGGTGTGATCTTTGCTTTAATATTTCTGTCTGCCGAACAGCTAACACCAATGCCTACTGGGCAAGATGCTGCGTGGCGTGGTAGGCGAATAACCCTCACATCGTGGATAAGGTACTTACCGCCAAACTGTGCTCCAACGCCGCTATCTTGGCAAATCTTTAGAATCTTCTCTTCCCACTCTAGGTCTCTAAATGCACGTCCACCATCATTACCTGAAGTAGGAAGGTTGTCGTAGTAGTGCGCCGATGCCTTTTTCACAGCCGCAAGGTTAGCCTCAGCAGATGTTCCACCTATCACCACAGCAAAGTGATAAGGTGGGCAAGCCGAAGTACCCAAATCCTTTATCTTATCCTTAATGAACTGAGTAAGATTCTCCTCAGTCAGTAGTGCTTTGGTCTGTTGGTAGAGGTATGTCTTATTAGCCGAACCACCACCCTTGGTCATAAATAAAAACTTGTAGCTATTACCTTGCGTAGCATATATGTCTATCTGCGCAGGGAGGTTATTGCCAGAGTTCTTTTCCTCGGTCATAGTATATGGTACAACTTGTGAATAGCGTAGGTTACGCTCCGAATATGTTTGATATACTCCACGAGATAACTCCTCTGCATCATTACACCCAGTGTAAACATCCTCGCCCTTTTGTGCGCTAATAATTGCAGTACCAGTATCCTGACAAGTTGGTAGCTCTCCCTCGGCAGATACCACTTGATTGAGTAGCATAGTGTATGCAACAAATTTGTCATTATCCGAAGCCTCTGGATCTTCAAGGATATTAGCCAGCTTCTGAAGGTGTGATGCTCTAAGGTAGAATGACACATCCGCAAATGCTTCCTTCGATAGCAGAGCTAGACCCTCAGGGGCTATGCGTAAAACCTTGCGACCCCCACACTCCTCAATACTTACATAATCTTTTGTTAGTAGACGGTACTCCGTTGTGTCAACAGATGCAACCTCAAATGGCTCCTGATACTTGAACATTTTTACTTTAATATATTTAGTTGTTTGTTTGGTTTTATGACCTCAAAATTAGAAATAATTTTTAACTTTACATAAATAATTAGTGTAACTTATGAAAACTAGTGTAGTTATAGTAGCAGCAGGGCGAGGATTGAGAGCTGGTAGTCAGATCCCTAAACAATTCCTAGAGCTTGGCTCTAGAGTAGTTCTAATGCACACAATAAGCGGTTTACAGGGGCTTGTCGATGAGATAGTAGTAGTTCTACCCGAGGGAGGGCTAAAGTATTGGCAGGAGCTGACTCAGAGCTATCACTTCGAGATGCCACATATTGCCGTTGAAGGCTCATCCGAGCGTTTCTATTCGGTGAAGTGCGGATTGAGTGCAGTGGCAAGTGACACTGATGTTGTACTTGTGCACGATGGAGTTCGCCCATTCTTCTCTAAAGAGTTAATTCAGAGGGTTATTAGTGGAGCACAGCAGTATGGCGCAGTAGTACCAGTGATACCCGTTGTAGATTCGCTTCGTAGAATCGGCGGAGGAATTATCAGTAGAGGGGAGGTAATGGCAGTACAAACTCCCCAAGGATTCTCCAAGGATTTACTCCTTAGGGCATATACACAAAATTATGATAAGAGATTCACCGACGATAGTTCAGTTGTCGAATCGTTAGGTTATAGCATTGAGATGGTAGAGGGAGAGGCTGAAAACTTTAAGATTACAACTCCGTGGGACGTGGAGTTGGCACGCATATTGATAAACAAAAACACAACAGGATTATGGTAAGAAATTTAGGATTACAAAATTCGCTCGCTAACCAATACTTAGCAGAGCTACGTGATGAGGTTATTCAAAAGGATTCTATGCGCTTTCGTCGAAATT
>CAYJLU010000036.1:0-13773 GCA_964371395.1 uncultured Rikenellaceae bacterium
GAAGTTGGGTCACCACCGTGCTCACCACAGATACCACACTTAAGGTCTAGACGCTCACCACGACCCTTAAGTACAGCCTCACGTACTAATTGACCAACACCCTTAACATCAAGTACTTGGAATGGATCTTGCTTCAAGATACCCTTCTCAAGGTAGATTGGAAGGAAGTTTGCAATATCGTCACGAGAGAAACCTAGTGTCATCTGAGTAAGGTCATTAGTACCGAACGAGAAGAACTCAGCAACCTCAGCGATTTCGTTTGCAGTAACCGCCGCACGTGGAACTTCGATCATAGTACCTACCATATACTCCATACGGTCGTTACGCTCTGTGAATACTTCTTCTGCAACTCTATCAATGATAGCCTTCTGATACTTAAGCTCCTTGTGGTTACCTACAAGTGGAACCATTATCTCAACGTGAACATCTTGACCTGATGCCTTAACGTTCATCGCTGCCTCGATAATAGCACGAGCCTGCATTTCAGTAATCTCAGGGTAAGTGTTACCTAGACGACAACCACGGTGACCTAGCATTGGGTTGAATTCGTGTAGAGATTCGATCTTAGCCTTGATCTCTTCAAATGATTTACCTAGCTCTTCTGCCATCTCACGTTGCTCTTTCTCGAAGTGAGGAACAAACTCGTGAAGTGGTGGATCCAGTAGACGAACTGTTACTGGGTGTCCTTCCATCGCTTGGAATAGACCTTCGAAGTCTTCACGTTGGATTGGAAGAAGTTTAGCAAGTGCACCTCTACGGCCAGCCTCGTCGTCAGATAGGATCATCTCACGAACTGACTTGATTCTATCGCCCTCGAAGAACATATGCTCTGTACGGCAAAGACCAATACCCTCTGCACCAAAGTCAAATGCTACCTTAGCATCGTGTGGAGTATCAGCATTAGCACGTACCTTTAGGTGAGCGTACTTCTTAGCTAGGTTCATAATCTTACCGAAGTCGCCATCAAGAGCAGCCTCAGTTGTGCCTACTTGACCTTCGTAAACTTCACCTGTTGAACCATTTAGAGAGATCCAATCACCCTCCTTGAACTCAACACCTTTGATCTTCATTGAGCGAGTCTTGTAGTTAATCTCAAGACCACCTGCTGCTGAAACGCAACACTTACCCATACCACGAGCAACAACCGCTGCGTGTGATGTCATACCACCACGTGCAGTTAGGATACCCTCTGATGCGTCCATACCCTTAAGATCCTCTGGAGATGTCTCAACACGAACAAGGATAGTCTTCTTGCCTTGTTCAGCCCAAGCAGCTGCATCATCAGCGAAGAATACTACCTGACCTGTTGCAGCACCCGGAGATGCTGGTAGACCCTTAGAAAGAACCTTTGCAGATTTGATTGCCTCCGCATCGAATACTGGGTGAAGAAGCTCGTCTAGTTTAGCTGGCTCAACACGTAGTACTGCTGTTTCTTCGTCAATAAGACCTTGCTCAAGCATCTCAACGGCCATACGAACCATCGCAGCACCAGTTCTCTTACCTGAACGAGTTTGTAGCATCCAAAGTTTACCATCTTGTACAGTAAACTCAATATCTTGCATATCTTTAAATGTCTTCTCTAGGTGCTCTTGGATGTCATAAAGCTCCTTGTACATCTGTGGCATAACCTCCTCTAGTGATGGGAAGTTAGCTGCACGATCCTCTTCAGTTACACCCTGAAGTTTAGCCCAACGACGTGAACCCTCAAGAGTGATCTCTTGTGGAGTACGGATACCTGCTACTACGTCCTCACCTTGAGCGTTGATTAGGTACTCACCGTTGAAGATGTCCTCACCAGTGGAAGCGTCACGAGTGAAGCAAACACCAGTTGCTGAGTTGTCACCCATATTACCGAATACCATCGCCTGAACGTTAACTGCAGTTCCCCACTCTGCTGGGTACTTATGCATTTGGCGGTATAGACAAGCACGTGGGTTCATCCAGCTCTCGAATACCGAGCAAACTGCACCCCAAAGCTGCTCCCAAGGACAAGTTGGGAAGTCCTTACCTGTTTGAGTCTTAACAGCTGCCTTAAACTTAGCAACCATCTCCTTTAGGTCCTCTACTGAGAACTCTGTATCTAGGACATAACCCTTCTCTTCTTTCATATGGTCGATGATCTCCTCGAATGGATCTTCGTCCTCTTTGCTCTCAGGTTTCATACCTAGAACTACGTCACCGTACATCTGTACAAAACGACGATATGAATCCCAAGCAAAACGTGGGTTTCCACTATTCTTAGCAAGACTCTCAACCGCATCATCGTTAAGACCTAGGTTAAGGATTGTATCCATCATACCCGGCATCGAAACTCTCGCACCAGAACGTACAGACATTAGAAGTGGATTTGAGTTATCAGCAAACTTTGCACCCATATCAGTTTCGATAGTCTTAATAACTGCCTCAACCTCTGGACGAATCATATCAATAACTGCTTGTTTTCCTCTGTCATAGAATTCAGTACATACCTCAGTAGTAATAGTAAAGCCTGGAGGCACTGGAATACCGATAAGGTTCATCTCTGCTAGATTCGCTCCCTTACCACCTAGTAGTTCCTTCATCTTACCATTGCCATCGGCTTTCTTGTTACCGAAGTAGTAAACTCTCTTTGTAGTTCCCATCTTTTTAAGTAATTTTTTGTTGATAATTTATTTGTGAATATAACTTCTCTCTTATAGTTTTCTTGCAACCTCTACAACTGTGTAACTCTCTACAATATCGCCAACTTTAATATCGTTGTAGTTCTCTATTGCTAGACCACACTCCACATTTGTGTTAACTTCCTTAACCTCGTCTTTAAACCTCTTGAGTGAGTTCAGCTTGCCTGAGTAGACAACAATACCGTCACGTATAACCCTAACGGCATTACCTCTAATAATCTTACCCTCTCTAACAATACAACCTGCAATTGTTCCGACCTTAGATATCTTAAAGGTTTCGAGAACTTCAACAGATGAGATGATCTCCTCCTTAGTCTCAGGGGCAAGCATACCCTCAATAGCGTCCTTAATCTCGCCAATTGCGTCATAAATAATCGAATATAGACGGATATCTATCTCCTCCTTCTCGGCTAACTTTCTAGCTGCTGACGAAGGACGAACTTGGAAACCAACGATAATTGCATTAGAGGCTGCTGCAAGTAGAACATCACTCTCCGATATAGCACCTACCGCCTTGTGGATCACATTTAACTGTACCTCCTCGGTTGATAACTTAATGAGTGAGTCTGTAAGTGCCTCAATAGAACCATCCACATCACCCTTAACGATGATGTTAAGCTCCTTGAACGTTCCAATTGCAATACGGCGACCAATCTCGTCGAGTGTAATATGCTTTTGGGTACGGAGACCCTGCATACGCTGTAATTGCTCACGTTTATTGGCAATATCACGTGCCGACTTATCGTCATCCATCACATTGAACATATCGCCTGCTTGGGGTGCACCATTAAGCCCTAGTACTAACACAGGACTTGCTGGACCTGCCTCTTTTATCTTCTTGCCACGCTCATTAAACATAGCCTTAACCCTACCTGTGTAGGTTCCCGATAACATTACATCTCCTACACGAAGTGTGCCATTCTGAACCAGTACCGTGGTAACATAACCTCTACCCTTATCAAGAGTAGACTCAATGACAGAACCTACTGCCTTACGCTTCGGATTTGCCTTAAGTTCTAATAGTTCTGCTTCCAGTACAATCTTTTCGAGCAGGTGCTCAATATTCAAACCACTCTTTGCCGAGATATCCTCACTTTGATACTTACCGCCCCAATCCTCAACAAGGTAGTTCATAGTGGATAGTTGCTCCTTGATCTTCTCTGGATTAGCTCCATCTTTATCTACTTTATTGATTGCAAATATCATTGGTACACCTGCTGCCTCTGCGTGATTAATCGCCTCTTTAGTCTGTGGCATTATCGCATCATCAGCTGCTACTATAATAATTGCAACGTCCGTAATCTTTGCACCACGTGCACGCATAGCAGTAAATGCCTCGTGACCCGGGGTGTCTAGGAATGTTACCTTTCTTCCATCATCTAGGCGTACAGAATATGCACCAATGTGCTGGGTAATACCACCTGCCTCACCCGCAATTACATTCGTCTTACGAATATAGTCAAGTAGTGATGTCTTACCGTGGTCAACGTGACCCATCACAGTTACAATAGGTGGGCGTGACTCTAAGTCTTCCTCTCTATCCTCCTCTTGGTCAATTGCCTCCTGTATCTCAACAGATACAAACTCAACTTTGTAGCCAAATTCCTCTGCAACTATCACTAACGCCTCTGCATCAAGTCTCTGGTTGATACTAACCATCAAACCTAAGTTCATACACGCCGCAATAACATCGCTAATAGAGGCATCCATCATAGTTGCAAGCTCTTGAACGGTAACAAACTCTGTTACTTGAAGAACACTATTCTTTTGTACCAGCATTTCGGCTTCCTCTGCCATCTTGCCTTGGATTGCATCTCGCTTATCTCTACGATATTTAGATGATTTGGTCTTAGATCCCTTATTAGTTAGGCGAGCAAGTGTCTCTTTAATCTGCTTTTGTACATCCTCCTCGCTCACTTGTTCACGAACTACTGGCTTTGGTCGTGGGTTATTGTTCTTGCCCTTCGCTCGTCTATTATCATTCGAGCCTTGGTTCTGCTGAGTATTGTTACCCTGACCACCTCCTCTATTGGATTGGTTAGCATTACCACCACCCTGCTGTTGATTAGTAGAGTTTATATCTACTTTATTCTTCTTAATTCTATTACGCTTGCCACTTCTATTGTTAGAGCTAGAAGATGGAGTTGGAAGTGTAATCTTACCTAGAATCTTAGGACCAGCTAGTTTCTCTGTTTCGTTAGCTCTAAAGACACCCTCACTAGCAGGTTTCTCTTGTTTTTTCTCCTCCTTTGTCTCTACTGTACTACTAACTTTAGCTGTAACTTTCTTAGTCTCTTCTATTTTCACCTCTTTTACATCTTTGGTCTCCACCACTTTTTTCTCCTCACTCACTACCTCTTCCTTAGTCTCTGTTTCTACCTCCTTAGCTGGAACTTCAACCACAGGAACTATCTCCACTTTTGGCTCTTCTACTGCTGGTGTAGACTCAACAACTGGCTTACTTTCAACTACTCGTTGAGTTGTTGCTTTCACCTCTGCCGGAGTAGTATCTTGAGGTTTTTCCTCAATCTTAACCTCCTTTTGAGCGTTACCCAGTGTATCAAGGTCAATCTTCCCTATCACTTTAGGTGATGGTAATTTATGATCTAGAACCTCAGGTGCCTCTACCTTAGGTTGTGCCGAACCTCCGTTCTTTGTTACAGCCGAGCGCATAACCCCACGAACATCGACCTTCTCCATCTCAGCTCCACTTGCAAACTCCTTGCTTAGGACTGCAATCTGCTCACTGCTGAGAATTGTATTTGAATTCACTCCCTCACCCATATTCTTTGAGTTTAGGAAGTCTACTAGGTGATGCGCACCTATCGAATATGTAAGTGCCAGCGCACTTAATCTTACTTTCTTCTGTTCGGCCATTAATCTTTATGTTTAATGTTGGGCAAAGCTATCTGCCCTTATCTCTTAAAAGTTACTTTTTTCTTTGAAATCTCCTTAGCACAACCGTGCCCATCAGGGTATATTTTGAGGCTAACTCTCCTCAAACTCTTTTCTAAGTATTGCCATTATCTCCTCGACAGTCTCTACCTCAAGGTCTGCTCTATTGGCGAGTTCATTAACATCCTGTGCTAGTACTGTACGTGCAGTATCATAACCAACCTTTATTAATGAATCAATTATCCAGCTCTCAATTTCGTCTGAGAATTCACTTATCTCAACATCATCCTCAGTATCGGCAACTTCGCCCTCTCTATACACATCTATATCATAACCAGTCAGCATACTTGCAAGGCGAATATTTAAACCTCCCTTACCAATAGCCAGCGATATTTCAGATTGCTTTAGGTAAACCTCTGCTGTCTTCTCATCCTCTTTGAGAACCACTGAGGTTACCTTTGCAGGATTCAGTGCCCTTTGAATTAGAAGTTGCGCATTAGTTGTGTAGTTAACCACATCTATATTCTCGCCCCTTAGCTCCTTAACTATTGTATAGATACGTGAACCCTTAACTCCGACACAAGCACCCACTGGATCAATTCGCTCATCGTAACTCTCTACTGCTACCTTAGCCCTCTCGCCTGCTATACGTACTACTTTCTTAATAGTTATTACACCATCGAAAATCTCTGGTACCTCCATCTCAAAGAGACGTTCAAGGAAGTCAGGTGCAATACGAGACAGGAATATCTTAGGAGTACCATTGACCATCTCTACTCGGCTTACAATAGCACGAATTGCCTCACCCTTGCGAAAGAAATCACTCGGGATCTGATCTTGCTTAAGTAACACAAGTTCGTTGTCCTCGTCATCAAGTACCAACATCTCACGCTTCCAAACCTGATAGACCTCACCTGTAATTAGCTCACCTATTCTCTCCGAATACTTTGCAAATAGGTTAGCCTTTTCAATATCCATAATTCTACTTGCAAGGTTCTGGCGAATAGCTAGAACCGCTCTACGACCAAATGCAGCCATAGGGATTAACTCGGATACCTCTTCGTCAATCTCGTAGCTCTCGTCTATTTTTCGAGCATCTGACAGCGAAATCTGGAAGTTATCATCGAGCACGTCACCATCCTCCATAACAATTCTTCGTCGCCAAATCTCAAGGTCACCCTTCTCGATATTTACGATAATATCATAGTTCTCATCCGTGCCATAGTTCTTCTGTAACATCGAACGAAATACATCCTCTAGGACACCCATCATTGTGGGTCTATCGATATTCTTTAGCTCTTTGAACTCAGCAAAGTTTCCTGCTAGATTGATAGTTTCCATACTCTCTTTTTAATAAAACAGATTTGTTATTATAATATTTTTACTTAATCATTAGTAATTCACAGATAGTCTTAATCTGCTCTCTTGCGAAGTTCTCTACTGTTGTAACCTCCTCTTTGCGCTTCTTACCCTCAATGGCTACTTTCTGGCTATACTCAACACTTATTGCGCCATTCTCGTGCAACTCTCTGAGTTCGCACTGCAACTTCCTACCATCTAGAAGTACTACCTCGATCATCTTTCCCACACACTTTCGCACTTGACGATCAACTAACATTGGATAGCCAATACCAGCAGAGGTAACAACTAAAGAGTAGTCCTCTTCGCCCTGTACCTCTAGTTCCGAGTTAATTGCACGACTTAACTTCACGCACTCATCTATCGACACTCTATTATCTGAATCTAAAGTAAGCTCAATATCGTTTGCCGTAGATATCTTTACCTCTACAACAAACAGTTCATTATTCTCACCTAGAATCGACTCTGCAATTTCTCTTATCTTGTCCTTTGTTATCATTTATTTTATAGATATAAACGCAAAAAAAGGGTGCTTAAGCCCCCTTTCAATTATCTCTCCTTTGACACTCTAAAGATTTGGAGGCTACCCCCACTAACCTTTATAACTCAAGGGTCATCTTTCAGGAAACCTCCCCCCCCCGAGCTTTAGTATCAAAAGAGCCTAAACTAATGTTTAGCTCACTTAAGCGATTGCAAAGATAGTAAAAATTTGTCTTACTGACAAATATTAATAGTTTTTTGTTTTAATTGTCCGCCCTGCATTGTCCAGATTCGGGTGCAGTATCTCTCAGCTAGGTCGACTTCGTGGGTCGAATAGACTATTATTTTATTGGTATCTCTAGCTAATCGACCCAACATCTCGATCACCTTTAGTCGATTCTCTGGATCTAGGAACGCCGTTGGTTCGTCCAATAGCATTATGGGGGTTGATTGAGCAAGTGCTCTGGCAATCATTACTCTTTGACGCTGCCCGTCGCTAAGGGTATCAAGTGTACGATTTGAGAACTTAACGGTATCTGTTAGCTCCATAGCCTCGTCTACAATAGCTCTATCACCATCGGATAGTCGCCCAGTCCAGCTACTAAATGGTACTCTACCCAACTCCACCACCTGCCTAACTGTTGTATATGCCACTGATATTGGCTCGGTTGAAACAAATGATATAAGTTGTGCCCGCTGAACAAAGGGTATAGACTGCACTGCAACATCATCAATTAATACCCTACCTGCCAATGGCTTTTGAATAGATGCCAATGTCCTTAGAAGAGTACTCTTTCCCTCACCATTACTACCAATAAGAGCAATAGCTTGCTGAGTATCAGCCACTGCACTAATTGAGCTACATAACACCTTATTACCTTTATATCCTATTGATAAATCCTCTAACTTTAGTTGCATACCTTGAATTTCTACATTATTCTATTCCTTCGTGATCGAACCACTACTAGTATTACCATCGGTATACCAAATAGAGATGTAACAGTATTAATAGGCAAGATTCCATCTGAGAGTGTTATCCCAGATGCAATATCACATATAAGCATCACTGCCGCACCAATTAATACTGAACCTAGGATCAATGGTCTATGAGCCGAGGTCTTTAAAACCATTCTGGCTAGGTGTGGAACTGCAATGCCGATAAAGGCAATAGGACCACAAAATGCCGTTACACTACCAGCTAGCAGCGAGGTGGCGATAAATAGCATCAATCGTACTCTTTGTGTTCTTATACCTAGGGTCTGTGCATAGTTCTCGCCAAGTAGTAACGCATCGAGCGGTTTTATTGATAGCATAACAATAGTGGCTCCAATGATTATAGCCCCTATCATAATTAGTATCTGAGGGTAAGATACTCCTCCAAGTGAACCCATCGACCATATCACAAAACCCTTAAGTGCACTATCCGAGGCGAAATACTGCATCACATCGACAAAGGCACCTGCTGCCGACGACAACATCATACCCAAGATCAACACCGCCATTATATCTCTCAACCGCACAGATATAGCCAAGACAATAAACATAACTAGTGCTGCTCCTATAAATGAAGAGAGTGCCACGCCTATATCAGCTGCGATTGACACTGATATTAGTGGTGCGCCAATTAGAAATAGAGCGACACCCAAACTAGCACCTGAACTTACGCCCAAGACATAAGGACCAGCAAGTGGGTTACGAAATAGCGTCTGCATTACAACACCACTTATTGGTAGCGCACAACCTACAAGCAAGGCAACAATCGCTTTTGGTATGCGGTAGTTGATTAGCAAGGCTGTGGACATTGCATCGCCCTGACCACTAAGTACTCCTAGTAGGTCTATACTCACTGCACCGATCATCAGATCTGCAATAAAGAGTACTAGTACTACTATAAATATGAATAGTAAACGTAATCTCATATCCTCCCCTACTTCATCTCCCTGTGGTAGTATAACAGACTATCTATATCTTCGCCTGATTCTCGATAGAATATCTGAACCATATCCGAAAGTATCACATCACAGCGCAATACACCGCTCTCCCAGTAATCACTACCTCCAAACTTGCCCGTTCTTTTGATATTTGTATATATCGGAATATCAATATCCTCCAAGAGTGGATTCACCGACAACAACTCGCTTCGACTACTGACTGTCGAGGAAGGATTAAGCCAAATATCAGCCTTGGTCAGGTAGGTATACGCCATCTCCATAGCAATAGCTCTAGTAACGTTATCTCCCACACCCTTAGCCACATAATTAGCACCTGCATCCTCGATAAGTCTCACCATATAAGTACTATCACCGGGCAAGTACCAAACATCCTTGTACGGCGAATTTAACATTACACTCGGACGTTTCACTCCATACTCTTTTAGTCTATTCTCGACACTCTGCTTAACTTTCATATAGTTACTCTGCACTCCATCGAAAATCTCGACTGCACTATCCAAATTTCCTAACATCGCCCCGAATGCGACCACCCACTCAGCCTTAGCAAGTGGTGAGCTTTCTAGGTAGTCTGCAATATAGACTACTGGTACAGATAGTGAGACTATCTTACTGATTGACGAGGAATTCTCGCCCGATAGTTCATAGACTGTAAAGAGGTCAGATGACAGCCCTGCAATGGTTTCGTAGTGAAAGTTGCCGTTGTAACCAACATCAGGAAGGTGGCGTAGAGCCTCACTTGAGATATACTGAGGAGAGGATATACCCACAATCGAGCTACCCTTACCTAGTGCCTCTACAAATGCACTGTGAGAGGTTGACATAGTAATAATTCGTTGTGGTATGGTCGCCTCGGTAAAGGGATAGTCGTAGGATACCTCCTTAGCACCTTGCCACGGATTATTAACCCTTAGAATGGTAGTGTCGCCACTTCTTAAGACTACAAAGTGCGAGGCATATCGTGGCATATACAACGTGTCATAAGCACCCGACAGAGAGCCTTTTTGACCTCCACACCCTACAACACTCAACGCTATTAATAGCATTAAAATATATCTTCCCATATTCTTTGAATTGATTTGACCCGCAAATATAGTCATATTTGAGTTAATCTGACACATAAAATATGAATGTAGTTTAAACAACTTTTTAACAACATTAAGCGATAAAGTTGAATTTAATTAATAAAGCACACCTTTCTTCTGAATTCGTTCTACCTTATAAAATAATTATCTCTAGGGTAAATTATGATACGGTGTGGTTTTAAATCAGTCAACTCTATTTTACTTCACTGCTATTTTTATGTTTTTTAAGCCACACCACTGCATACGAACAAGTTGCATCAGGGGTATAGCCCTCAGCCTCTGCAAAGGCATAGCACCTCTTGGTTAACTCTGCGGCTATGCCTCTACCCTCAAGCAACTTTGGGACATAAGTGCTATAAACCACTAATCTACCCTCGGTGATTCGATACGCTATATAGGCGGTCAATCCCTCTATCACTGTAAAGAATTTCCCCTCAAGTTCGTTATGTTCAATCATATAATCCATAATATTTTACCTTAGGTGTGAGTGTATAATACTTTTATAAATTTTTATCCAAAAAGTTGAGTATATGGCGTGCTATCTCAGTGGGTCTCTCCTCTACTGCAAAGTGACCTGCATCAATCAAATGTAACTCCGCATCGGGCAGATCACGTAGGTAGGCTGTTGCGCCATTTTTATTGAATTTAAGATCCCTAGCACCCCATACTATCAGTGTAGGAGGCTGCTCTACTCGCAACATCTCTTGCCAAGTATCGTAGCAAAGGAGATTATTATTGTAGTCCTGAAATAGTCGAACCTGAATAAGGCGATCGTTATGCGATTGCAAGAAATTAAGGTCGTGCACCCAAGCGTCTGGAGATTGAATAAAGAGGCTATCTCTAGGAATATCAAATAGGTACTGCATATTGATAATCACCTCTTCGCTCGTTAGAGCATACAGTTTAGCTTGTTTCTGTGCACTGGTATCCAACTGCGCCGAGCGAAAGAACTCCTGCCTTGCAGGGGTGAGGCCATCGAGATAGGTATTAGCATTCTGTACAATTAGAGCATCGATACGACTAGGATCCATCATCATCATTCTATACCCAACAGGTGCGCCAAAATCTTGCATATACATTATATAACTATCAACTCCCACTGCCTCTAAGAATTTGTTATTTACCTCAGCCAATAGTTCAAAACTATACTCAACGCTATCGACACTAGGGCGACTACTATAACCCGAGCCTAGGTTATCGGGCGCAATTACGTGATAGTGAGTGGCAAGCATCGGA
This sequence comes from uncultured Rikenellaceae bacterium, assembly GCA_964371395.1. GTDB lineage: Bacteria > Bacteroidota > Bacteroidia > Bacteroidales > Rikenellaceae > Mucinivorans. Next base: position 11,665 of record CAYJLU010000036.1, read on the forward strand.
ATTAGATTACGATAGCTATGTGATGATGAGGGGTATCCGTGCAGTAGAACCACCGTTGGATTGGATGCATCGCCAGCCTCACGATAGAAAATCTCAAGTGAGTCAACAGTCACATAGTTATAGGTTGTTGGTGGAGGGAGGTGATAAGTCTCTGAACACGCCGAGATGAACAGACTAAAAAGTGCGATAATAAGTCTATTTTTCATAAGTTTAGGGGATATATATTATTTTATGTAAAGATATGATTTTTTCTCACACCAACTGCCATACAATAGTACAATTTTTTCATCAATTCCCTACCGTATGATTTGGCTCTATCTCTTTGCCGACATCTCAATATAATTACCCTCGGGGTCAAGCACCGCACTCTCGAAATATCCATCACCTGTGCGGCGTGGTTCGCTGGAAATTATGTAACCATCGGTGCGTAACCTTTCGGTGAGTTCTAAAACGTCTTGTTCTGTACCCACCTCAATATCAAAGTGAGCGAGTCCCATAACGCTATATCGCAGCTCTGATATGTTGGCTGCTATATCTGGGCGTGTCATAATCTCAATCCTGCAATCACTTCCATCAAATGAAAGGAAGTAGGAGCAGAACTGCTTTACTGAGTTGTGGTACATTTCGTTGCTTGTCGCGCCAAAATAGGTGCAATAAAACTCACGCATACGCTCTAAATCTTCGCACCAAAGTGCTATGTGATCAATTTTCATATTTTTCTAACTCTTACAATTATTATTATAGGCTCGCTCTCGCCCTCGAATGGTACTTCGTGGAGGCCGTCCACCACAAAGCCACTGTGAAAAGCAAGATTAAAAACCTCTTGCAAGGGGCGATGGTAGTAGTTTTGTTCGACTGGTTGCCCCTCCACAGCTATGCCTTTGTGTGTTTGTGCGGTGAGGTAATCCGAATTTGGAGCGGTAAAGCAGGGGTGGTGCATCGAGAATACAAAGATACCCGAAGGCTTTAACAGCTCCGTAAGCGAGGCAAATAACGGCTCAATATCCGAAATATCCATCAACGCCATATTCGCCACCGCCTTGTCGAATTTGCGACCAGCAGCAACTCCGAATATCTCACTCTTCGAGGTCGCATCACACACTGCAAACTCTATGTTTGCTGCAAACTTAGCTCTACGCTTTTGGGCAAGCTCTATCATCTTAGGGCTATAATCCACCGCCACAACCCTCGCACCACGCTGGGCCATACGCTGAGAGAAATTTCCATTTCCGCAAGCAATATCGAGTACTAATTCGCCCTCTTTGACATCGAGTAACTCCTCAGTATGTGGTCGCACCATATCGCAGTGAAAAAAGTTCGATTCATCACCCATATAGTTGTCCCAAAACTCTGCATTCGCCTCCCACGCTGCGAGGCTCTCTTCGTTTGTTGTTTTCATATCTCTACCTCCTTAAAATCTTATCCATAGCCTTACCCTTTGCTAATTCATCAATTAACTTATCTAGGTATCGAATCTCTCTTATTATTGAATCCTCAATCTCGGCGAGTTTAACACCACATATCGAACCCTTAATCAATATACGATTGGGGTTCAAAGTAGGCGCACTATTAAAAAATACCTCGAAGTCGACTTCATTACCGATTTGCTGTCTAATTTGCTCAACTGTGTAACCAGTCAACCAACAGATTATTTCGTTTACCTCCTCAGCGGTTCTGCCTTTGCGCTCAACCTTGGCTATATAGAGAGGATATATTTCGCTGAATTTCATTTTTTTAATGTCCATTACAATCTAATTTTAAATAAATCATATCTCTAAGTGTCACCCACTTTCCTCGATGGTGGAATGGTCGTAGTTATCCGTAAAAAAATCCTCGATGCGGTGAGAGGGGTGAATCCACAGCTCTTGTAAAAATTGAGCGGGGAGGGAGTCTCGTCCGTGCCGACAATTATGGTGCTGAAACTCGCCTGATACTCATTATTGTTTGTTATTATCTGCCTAATCATATAGCTATTACTATTTAGCAAATATACAAAACTTATTGAGTTTCTCAAATGTCCTTTAATCTAATCCCACACAGTACTAATAAAGATATTATCTAAAAGGTAGGACTTTGTTACTGAGACCATTGCAAAACTTATGTTTTGCT
>CAYJLU010000037.1:0-13754 GCA_964371395.1 uncultured Rikenellaceae bacterium
TCGAGACATCCTCTTTTTTCAATTGTCGGGGTACCAGGATTCGAACCTGGGGCCCTCTGCTCCCAAAGCAGATGCGCTAACCGGGCTGCGCTACACCCCGTAATTGTGAGTGCAAAGGTAATGATAATTTTTATACTTCCAAATTTTTTTTAAACTTTTTTTTAATTTTTTTGATTACTTTTGCATATAGTTAACCACAAAAATATTTTTAATTATGGAAAGAACTGTATCACAGGGAATTGTTGAGAATTACTTCAACAAGTTAATGGATAACCTAGAGGTAGATGCAGCGATTGTAGGCGGAGGCCCTTCAGGACTAGTTGCAGCATACTACCTAGCTAAAGCGGGTAAAAAGGTAGCTCTATTCGAGCGCAAGTTAGCTCCCGGAGGAGGTATGTGGGGCGGAGCAATGATGTTCAATGATATCGTTGTTCAAAAAGAAGCGTTGCCTATTCTCGACGAACTAGGAGTTGAATATAAGCACTCTAATGGAGATACTTACCTAGTAGACTCTGTACACGCTACCTCAGCACTAATATATGCTGCAACTAAGGCAGGGGTCACAATATTTAATTGTTACTCGGTCGAGGATGTTGTATTTAAGAATAATAGAGTAGCTGGTCTAGTTGTAAATTGGGCACCAGTAATCAGAGAGGGTATGCACGTAGATCCGTTGATGATTATGGCAAATGCTGTACTTGAGGGCACTGGTCACGACTGTATGGTGGCTCGTTTGGTTGCTCGAAAAAATAATGTTAAGCTAAATACGCTTGATGGTGAGGTTGTAGGAGAGAAATCTCTGGATGTTGAGGTTGCCGAGCGTACAACAGTTGAGAATACTAAGGAAATATATCCGGGGTTATATGTTAGTGGAATGGCTGCCAATGGTGTAAGTGGTGCTCCTAGGATGGGCCCTATCTTTGGAGGTATGTTAATGTCAGGGCTTAAGGCCGCAACACTAATACTTGAGAAGCACTAATGGATTTTGGCCTGTATGTTATAGCTACTTCTCCTATGCTTAGCTATCGAGAGGTTGCTGAGATATGCGTAAGAAGAGGAGTTCGTTATCTTCAACTTCGAGAGAAAGATCTCACTGATAGAGAGTTGTTGAGTGCAGCAAAGCAGATTAGAGAGGTAACCTTGGGTACTAATACACGATTTGTGGTTAATGACAGGGTTGACATTGCGCTACTATCAGGTGCTGATGTTCTGCACCTAGGTCAAGATGACCTAGGTGTGGAAGAGGTACGTAGAGTTGCACCCAATATCGCAATAGGACTATCAACTCACTCTATTGAGCAGGCTCGTGAGGCTTTGAAGTATAATCCAGAGTATATAGGTTTTGGTCCAATATACCCAACAACTACAAAGAAGAATCCCGATCCTACCGTTGGAGTTGAGATGTTAGGTGAAGTACTTCGGTTTGCTACGGTACCAGTAGTGGCAATAGGGGGGATTTTTATGGAAAATATAGAGGAAGTGCTAAGAGTTGGTGCTAAAAACCTATCGATGGTTCGTTATATAATGTGTGATGAGATGGAGAAGCGTATAAATGAAGTACAGCAAATAATTTTAGCCAATGTAAATAAATAAGTTATGAATGAAGTGCTTATAAATATAGGGTTAGTAGTTGGTGCTTACCTATTGGGTTCAATACCGACAGCAGTGTGGGTAGGGAAGTTGTTTTTTAAATTGGATATCCGTGAACACGGATCGGGTAATGCTGGGGCTACAAATGTCTTAAGGGTACTTGGGACGGCGGCAGCCATTCCAGTCTTTATTATTGATGCGGCAAAGGGCTATGGAGCAATTATGTTATCGTGGTTCTCTACTTTCTCATTAGTGGGTAATGGGGGAGAGTATTCGGAGTCGTTTATCTTTTTTCGAATAGCACTTATGATAGCTGCTGTTCTGGGTCATATCTTCCCTATATTTGCATCGTTTCGAGGCGGCAAGGGTGTTGCAACAATAGCGGGATGTTTAATAGCTATTGCACCGCTGCCACTACTTGGGAGCTTTATTACTTTTGTTGTGGTATGGAGTATTAAGAGTTACCTTTCATTAGGTTCTATTTTTGCGGCATTAACATTTCCACTGTGGGTAACACTTGAGTATTTACTGCTCGGTGAGGCAATATCGCCAACGATGGTTATATTTTCGATTATTGTAGGATCGGCATTAATCTATACTCATAGAGCTAATATCAAGCGACTTAGGTCTGGAGATGAGACAAAGACTTATCTCTTTAGAAAATAGAGTTTTCTATATTTTTCTGCCCGTAAAGGCTTTTTAATAATTAGAGATATAGATTAAATAAGGGACCAAGTAAGATCCCTTATTTAATCTATATCTCAAACATTGCACCAAACTGAAGGTATCCTTTATTGGCTTGAGGATTCCACATCGGCATTATAAAGACAGGAAGTTTAAAGTTACCAAGTCTCAGAGTATTTGATACCCTCAGAGTTACTTGTACTATACCTGCTTTATCGCCATAAAAGTTTGGTTTATTACCGCTTTGCGCCAAGGCGAATGCTCCTCCAGCTCCAAGGTCTATTGTCCAGTTTTCGTTGGTATAGATAGGGTACTCCACACTACAATAAGTAGAGTATATATTACGGCTATTAGTCAAATCTCTATCCCGCCCGAAAATAACTGTGGACCAACCTATAAGCAGAGGGAAATTCTCACCAAAACGATACTTAAACCTTGCATCTATAAAGCGACCTGTCTCTGAGGGGCGATAGTTGAAGAACTCCTGATTGTTATACGTTGCATAAGTCGAGAAGTTATAAGTATCTGCTAGTACAAATGAAAACCCGCCCACACTATACGACGCATAGTAGTTAAACTCCTTATACTCTCCCTTTGCATTAGTACCACCCCAGAATCCCAACTTCAGTGACTCAGAGTCCGATCGTTGCAAGAAATCGAAGGCTACATCCGAGGTTATAACAAATCCATCGGCTACCTCACCCCCTCGCCATAAGTGCATATTTTGTAGGTTAACCCTAATTGAGGGTTGACCATACGCTACACTTATCAGCGAGGTGAAGAGAATAACCATCATATAAGCTCTATGTCTCATCGCTTGTACTCTTCAGGGATTATAGGCATTGCTCCGTGTTGAGTACACACATAAGCGGATACTCTCACCGCACGTAGGTGCGCATCACGTACACTCTCTCCCTTTAGGATCGACGAAACAAAAGTTGCTGTGAACGAATCCCCTGCACCCACTGTATCCGCCACATCTACCTTTGGAGTCGCCACAAAAGAGAAATTGCCCGGAGTGAACACATAACTCCCGTTAATTCCACAGGTGAGTATCAACATTTTGAGATTATACTTTGCCAGTAGTATCCAACATTTATCCTGAAGGTCTATACCCGGGTACCCAAACATTCGACCGATGGCAACAAGCTCCTCATCATTGATCTTTAGGATATTGCAATACTCCATAGATTTGGTTACTATTTCCTTTGTATAGAATCCCTGACGAAGATTAATATCAAAGATCTTGTAAATATCCTCACCCACAGGCATACTCTCAATAAACTGACTTATAGTATCTCGTGATACAACGCTACGTTGTGCCAGTGAACCGAAACACACAACATTAGTGTTCTGAGCAAGTTCTTTTAGTTCATCAGTAAAAGGTATATTATCCCACGCCACACCCTCTCTAATCTCATACATTGGCACTCCATTAGGGTCAAGCTCCACGCTTACCGTTCCCGTTGCATAAGGGACTGAAGCGATCTGATATTGCAGTCCATTCTGGTTAAACTTATCCAATAGTTCCGTACCTAGTTTATCATCGCCTATTGCGCTGACTACCTTAGATTTGAATCCGAATTGTGAAACGTGGTACGCAAAATTTGCTGGTGCACCACCTATTTTTCTACCCTCTGGTAAGACATCCCATAGTGCCTCACCAATTCCTACTATATACTTTTCCATTACTACTGTATTTTTTCTAATTCTTTATTATTTACCCTCGATTTAACTAAGGCGTAATATAGTATTACAACCTCACAGACTATAACTAATGTCCAAGTCCACTGCCAAGAGCCTAGACCATCAGCCATTGCACCTTGTAATAGAGGGAACACGGCTCCACCAAACACCCCCATCATAAATACTCCAGATGCCTTTGATGTATATTTCTTGAGACCTTGAACCGCTAGGGTGAATATAGCACCCCACATTACCGAATGGCATAGTCCAACAGCGACTAGAATCCATAGGTTCTCAGCAAAGATTGCAATGACAGTAAAGATAATTGCTAGGATAGCTGTTATAACAAGTTGTGTTCGTGCCGAAATCTTACTTGCAAAACTTGACATCGCACGACCGACCATCAAACCACCCCAGTAAAGCGTTGCAAGTAGTGCTGGAATACCCAACTCTAAGCCAGCAACAGTTAGATTTTCGCTACCGAAAAATAGCAAGGGGCGACCCTCTTTTATTAGTTCCATTGCGTGAAGATTAACATTTATTCCAATACAAACCTCACCGCCGACATAGAAAAATATTGCTATTACACCCCACTTCAAATGGGAGAACGACCATATACTATGCTTTAATTTTTCGGTGCTAAAGGTTCCCTCAATATTTGGAAGTTTCATCTTATAGCTTATCAGAGCAATGAGCATAATAAACAGAGCAAGAATCGAGAATGGAATGATCAACTGCCCAGCCTCCACCTGTGACATTGAAACTCCAGCAAAGAGTACTCCTGTGACAAAGAACGGAGCAATAGTGGTTCCAAAGGAGTTGATTGCACACACGATACTCATTCGCTGAACGGGTTGAGTGCCCGGCAAATCATAAGCATTGACATAAGGGTTAATGACAACTTGTAGAATAGCAGCAGATGTACCCATAGCATAAGAGCCTATCAAGAATATGAAATAACCCCAAGGGATATAATCGTTGCCAATGTTTACTCCTAAATCCATCACATTAGTGGCAAAGAGCGAGGCAATAAGATAGAGTAATACTCCGCCTACCATATATAGTAATGCTCGTAACATAGCTCTCTTATATCCCACCTTATCAATCCATTTTCCGCCCACAGGGCTATTTATTAGGTAGCCAAAGAAGAATGCAAAGGGAATCAGAGTGGTCAAGGTATTACGCAATACCTCTACTTTAGAGAGAAACGCAATTTGTAGGGGGGCTTGAAACTGCCCATTGACAGTCGTTAGGAATCCTACGATAAAATATATGAAGGTTAGCAGTACGAATGGTGCTAAACCGTATTTGCTATTTGAACTCATAATCTTTACTCTATTTAATGATACCCTCCAAAACTGTCATTGCACCATTCTCTTTGATTTGTTGAGCCATTGAGAGGTATAATTCAGTGAAATTGTTACTATTTGCAAGATTTTCAACAGAGAAAGTCTCGGTTTGAAGTGCATCAAGTGGATTCTCGCTACTATATTTTGCTGTATCCTCCTCGCTCATTTGTGGCTCGAAAATCTCAAATGCAGCATCTTTATCATCTATCTGATACTTGATATAGTGGCGGTATGCCGCAATTAAATATGCAATACGTGTCATATCATCTCCGTTAGCTAACATATGCTTTACAATAGGCATTACATAGACTACAAACTTCGATGCACCATCTCCACACAGGCGTGATATTTGATCGCTTACCGCCGAATTCGCAAAACGCTCAATCAAGGTCTTTTTATAGAGTGACAAATCGGTGTTTTTTGGTGCTGGAACATAAGGTGTAACGTCAATATTCATAAAATCTTCAATGAATTTAACAATACGCTCATCTCCCATAGCCTCGTCTACTTTGCGATAACCCGATAGTAGTGAAGGGTACGAAAGTAAGGTGTGAGATGCGTTTAGCAGCGATAGTTTCATATTTTCGTATGGAGCCACATCATCTGTAAACTCAACTCCTACTTCTTCCCACGCTGGGCGACCTGCCTTGAAGTTATCCTCGACAACCCATTGAATATAATCCTCGCAATATACAGGTGCACTATCCACTCTATCAAGAGTCTTGTTGATGCGCTCAACATCGGCAGGAGTAGTAGCAGGTGTAATTCTATCGACCATACTATTTGGGTAGCTTATATTTTGCTCCGCCCACTCAGCTAAATCCTTATCTTGTTTGGCAAAGAATTTAGAGAAAATCTCACGACACTTATCGCCATTGTGTTGAAGATTATCGCAAGTCAGTATGGTTATCGCACCCCCTCCACTAGCTATTCTACGACGTAAGCCCTCTGCAATAACACCAAAGACACTCTGTGGTGATGATGGATTTTTCAGGTCACTTTGCACTGCCTCTGTATCAAGATTATAGCCTCCCTCGGTAATGGTCAATGATATGATACGAATATTTGGTTCAGAAATTTTCGATAGTATCGCCTCCATATCCTTGCCACTCCAGAGAAGCTCATTTAGAGAACCAATCCACTCCACTGAGTTGTTACCATCTCGTCCGCAAATCGTAAGTGAGTAAGTACCATCTTGTTCCTTTAGTTTGTTGTATAGAGTTTCGTCCTGTGGCATAAGCATTGCTCCACATATACCCCACTGTGTGGTTTTACCCAGATTAAGCAGTGCATTTGTGTAGGCCTCAAGGTGTGCACGGTGGAAGTTTCCAACGCCAAAGTGTAGGATTCCAGAAGTAATTTCTGATTTGTTGTAATTGAAATTTGTAGTTTTCATAATCATATATTTTTATAAGTTTTGTTTTGTCTATCACAAAGTTATATTGATATACAAAGATTATGTAACAAAATTGTCACTATCTTTTTGGAAACGTTTGCGGGAACGTTCCCAAAATCTGCAAACGTTTCCAATATTTGTAAATCTTACAAAAAAGATATAAATTTGTGTAAACCCAACAAATTTATGAAGCGAATTACCATAAAAGATATAGCCGAGCATTTGCGACTATCTGTCTCAACAGTTTCTCGAGCCTTGACCGATGATAAGAATATCCGTAAGGAGACTAAAGAGAGTGTACTAGAGGCTGCCCAACAGTTAGGCTACAAACCTAATCCAGTGGCTACAAACCTAAAGTTCGGGCGCACGAACACCGTGGGGGTGATTGTGCCTGAAATGATTACTCCCTATGCCGCAAAGGTTATAGAGGGTATTCAAACTGTGCTCAATGAGCAGGGTATAAAGGTTATAATTGCCGAATCATCTGAGTCGTGGCAAAGAGAGAGGGATAATATCAAAATGATGGAGCGTTTTATGGTAGATGGAATTATTATCTGCCCCTCAGATTACATCCAAAATAAATGCGAATATGAACGCTTACTCAATGAGGAAATGCCCATAGTCTTCTTCGACCGTATTCCACACGGCACTGAAGCTCCGCAGGTAATAGTTGATGATTATATCAAGGCATTCTTCTTAGTTGAACATCTTATTGGCTCGGGGCGCAAAAAAATTGTTCACCTTCGAGGCTCAAAATCGGTCTATAACGCCTCATTAAGAGAGAAAGCGTATTTAGATGTACTTAAAAAATTTAAAATAGAACTAGACACTTCAAACTATATTATCGACGGTGGACTATGTTTTGAGAGTGGAGCGCAGGCGGTCGACTCTCTACTAAAAAAGGGAATAGAGTTTGATGCTATCTTTGCATTCACCGATACACTAGCCATTGGAGCTATGAATCGGCTCCAAGAGCAAGGTATTAGGATGCCAGAACAAGTTGCAATAGCGAGCTTCTCGGGTACAATTCTCTCAAAAATTGTTCTGCCAGCACTGACCACTGTCGAACCACCCCTTGAACTGATGGGAAGGGAGTGCGCACAACTTATCCTTGAGAAGATAGGCAATCCAAATTGTCCTAATCGTTCAGTGGTGTTGGATGCAGAAATAGTCTATCGTTCATCGACACAATCCTCTATCCATTAAAGGCAGGGTCATACTCCACAACTCCGCTTACCTCTTTAAGGCTATCCTCTATTAGTTCAATAGCCATACAATACTCCTCTGGTACTTCAAAGGGAAGTGAGATACCAAACTCCTTACACACTCTATAACCAAATCTAGGGTAGTAGTCCTTGTGACCAAGTAGTATTACAGAACCATACCCCATACAACGAGCAATTTCGTGAGCTCTTTTGATTAACTCTCCACCAATTCCCTTGCCTTGGTATAGTGGTAGTACTGATACTGGAGCAAGCGCAAGCGAATCGTAGCTCGCCGCATCACCATTAATATGTACTTTGGTTAGAAGTATATGCCCCACGATGTCTCCATCAACTTCTGCAACTAGTGAAAGTTCAGGGATAAATGAGTCGCTATCTCTAAGTCTTTTCACAAGTTCTTGCTCTTGATGGTCGGTATGTTCGGCATTTTTAAAGGCTGCAACAATAAGATCTTCCACCGCTGAATAATCCTCAATCACTTCCTCTCTAATGGTTAACTTCATATCCATTAATTTTATATTTTTTTGTTAAATTTCCTCTTGCAAAGTTAATTATAATTCATCTAATATCTATCAATTTTTGCCTAATCTATAATTTATACACATCAAACCGTAGTTTGTGTCAGTGTCATCTAGAGTTATCTTTATAATATCGCCGCCTTGCAACGGTCTTCCAGAAGATGTGCAGTGCCTTTGTGAAATGATTGCTGGATATACTACAAAAAATATGTAGCCCGCTAAAGACCAACAATTAGTTAATCTTTAGCGAGCTACTATCGTTATACTCTATAAATTTTAGAGTTATTACTTGGCGTAATTCACAGAGCGAGTCTCACGAATCACAGTAACTTTTACTTGACCGGGATATGTCATCTCCTCCTGAATCTTGCGAGCAATCTGAGCAGAAAGATACTCCGCTTCGGCATCACTAACCTTTTCACTTCCAACTATTACACGTAGTTCACGACCAGCCTGTATAGCATAAGTCTTCATAACTCCTTCGTGAGCCATAGCTAAATCTTCCATCTCCTTAAGACGTTTAATATAACTCTCAACTACCTCACGGCGTGCCCCCGGTCTTGCACCAGAGATTGCGTCGCATACCTGAATAATAGGCGATAGTAGAGTAGTCATCTCAATTTCGTCGTGGTGAGCTCCAATCGCATTAACCACCTCTGGCTTCTCTTTGTTACGCTCTGCGACCTTCATTCCCAAAATTGCGTGTGGTAATTCTGGTTCATCGTCTGGCACCTTACCAATATCGTGAAGCAGACCCGCACGACGTGCTAGTTGAGCATTTAGTCCAAGTTCGGCAGCCATTGTACCCGCTAGGTTTGCAACCTCACGAGAGTGTTGTAGTAGATTTTGTCCATAGCTCGAACGGTACTTCATCTTACCCACAAGTCGAATAAGCTCTGGGCTAAGTCCGTGAATACCCAGATCGATAGCCGTACGCTTACCCACCTCGACAGTCTCCTCCTCAACTTGACGAGTTACCTTTGAGACAACTTCCTCAATACGTGCAGGGTGAATACGTCCATCGGTTACCAATTGATGTAGTGAAAGTCTAGCAATCTCTCTACGCATAGGGTCAAATCCCGATAGAATGATAGCCTCTGGTGTATCGTCAACTATGATTTCAATACCCGTTGCAGCCTCTAACGCTCTAATATTTCTGCCCTCTCTACCAATAATACGACCCTTTACCTCATCCGAGTCTATATTAAATACAGTTACCGAATTTTCAACCGCAGCCTCTGTGGCAACTCGCTGAATACTTTGAATAACTATCTTCTTTGCCTCTTTATTTGCAGCAAGTTTAGCCTCTTCGATAATATCGTTAGTGATAACCATTGCCTCGCTATTTGCGTCTACTCTTACCTGTTCGATAAGTTGTGCTTTAGCCTCAAGAGCTGTTAACTCAGATATTTTTTCAAGTTTTTCGAGCTGCTCTTTGCGAGTACGTTCAATCTCTTGACGTTTCTGATCCATTGTTTCGAGTTGCTCCTCAACCTTACGACGAGTGGACTCAAACTCCTTCTTCGAGCGTTCGAGCATATCATTCTCCTTCTGGAGCGAGCTACGTTCATTCTTTAACCTTGCCTCGTTCTGCGAAATTTTAGAGTTTCGTTCATTTACCTGTTTTTCGTGGTCAGCTTTGAGTTGCAGGAACCTCTCCTTGGCTTGTAGCTGCTTCTCTTTAAGTAGTATTTCGGCATCACTCTGTGCCTTTTTAATGATTGTGTCTCTACGCTTTTTAGTAGCATTCTGAATGACAAGGAAGCTGACAACCACCCCGACAATCAGTGCAAAGACACCCACTATTATAGTTTGTACCATAGTATTTATCTAAGTTTAAAAGTTATTATTTTTATAGTTATTCATTACGATTTACCTCAACACAGAAATAGCCACAGCGATAAAAATAAGGAGGAAGAAGTAAGTTTGACGAAAAATCAGAAAAACTTATTACTTGGTGCTCTCCGACAGCTTCAAACTTCCACTGTTGACTCTTGAATAAATAATATACAAAGAGCATCTCTGGAAGAGATGTGAGGCCTGCCTTCAGCTATACTAAGGTACGAGCACCGATATTATAAAGGTAAATTTCGCAAAGTATATCTTCCTCCAAATCTATTTATCTCTATGACTTAAATTATATTGTATTATCAAATTTATATTTTCCTTCAATTAACATAAGTTTATCCTCATCTTAATCCTCTAGTGCTCTTTGCACAGAGGCTGCTAACTCCTCAAGCTCCTTTTGTTCGCTTGAGTACTTATGGATAAGTATATTCTCTTCGTTTTCAATAGCAATTAGGAGTGCTGCCATAGCAAGGTAGTCTCTCTGCTCGCACTCATATCTCTTAGTTGTGAGTTCGGCTATCTTCTCGTTAAGTTTTTTGGCAGCTCGCCTCATTAGCTCTTCATCGTCTTTATCTATCTCAAGATAATATCGTTTTGCAGCTATTGCAACGCTAAAGGTCTTCTTCATAGTTTCATTATCTAAAAGTTTAGCCTATTTTGATGCTTTAAAACTATTTTGAGCTCATAGCAATACACTTATCAATATCACGAATTAATCTATTAATTCTTAGTTTAGCGGCTTTTGTACCGCCGGCAACCTCAGTTATTGAGCTTCGTAATACCAAAGAGGTAAACTGAGCTTCTAGTTCACTGTTTTTCTGCTCCGCTCTATCGGCCTTAGCCTCGGCTGCTACGGCACGAGCTTTCAGTTGCATATTCTGCTCCTTGAGTCTCTCAATTTGCTGAACCAGCTTCTCAATATTTCCTTTTAGTGTAAGTATACTATCCATTTATCCAATCTGTTTTGCAAAGATAGTAAAATATAGTTTAGCAATTAATTTTTTTTTCTCTTTTTTACATTATTTTAAATAGTCAATTTGCGTGCCACTGCCTCAAATAGCCTAGCTCCAAGCACTGGAGAATCTTCAGTAGCACAAAACCTCGGAGTATGGAGTTCATATCCACAGTGAGATTCATCACTAACGCCAAGGCGCACCATTAGTGCACAATAGCGTTGAGATATGTGCCCAAAGTCTTCAGCCGTCATCCTCTGTGGAACCTCTATCACACTACCAACACCAAACTCATTGGATACTATCTCGCTAACTCGTGTGGTAATTATAGCATCGTTGAGAAGTGAAGGGTAACCCTCACCAAAGGATAACTCTATGTCTAGGTTATGCAGAGTCTGAGTCTCTAAACATAAACGTTCGATCTCGGCTTTGCACTCCGAACGCCAACCCTCGTCAAATGTTCGTAGGGTACCTGCAATCTCTACTACATCCGGTATGATATTAGTTGCCCCACCAGCTATTACCCTCCCAAAGCTAAGTATTGAAGGTGTATGGTTAGGTGACTCAATATTATGAAGCGAAGAGAGCAGATCGACAGCCGCCCATATCGGGTTACGATGTGATTGAGGACGAGCAGCGTGCCCACCCTTGCCTATAACTTTGATGTGCACCTCATCGGCAGATGCCATAAAAGCCCCGCTATGAAGCCCAAATGTGCCAGATTTTAATTCAGGGGAACAGTGTATTGCAATCGCTGCAATTATATTGAACTCATCTAGAACTCCCGACTCTATAACCTTAATTGCACCACCGGGTGCTACCTCCTCTCCGGGCTGGAAAAGTGCTACAATAGTACGATCTAGTGGTGGATTTTTACTCAGCGAGATAAGTGCACCGAGTAGTGACGCTGCGTGTACATCGTGACCACAGGCGTGCATAACCCCACTATTTAGCGAACTATAAGGCAACGCAGTCTGCTCTTCGATAGGAAGTGCATCTATATCAGCTCGAAGAAGTATAGCACTATTACTCCTATCTCCAATAACTGCCAACAGCCCTGTATCAGCAACAGCAATACTATCAATAGCGTGTGAGTCGAGAACCCCTTTAATATAGCTTTGGGTCTCAAACTCATTAAATGAGAGTTCAGGATGACTATGCAACCACTCCCTATGACGGATTATCTCTTCAGTATTCATAACTACAAATATAATGAAATAATTGTTAACGTGCCATATATAACACTACCATATGAGTTAAGAGTTGCAAATGCTAGGTTTATATTATGCAACTTCGAGGGTGTTACAACTATGTGTTCGCAGGCAAGTATCAAAGTGAAAATTGCAGCACCACTCCAATATACCCACATATTTCCATCTATCAACACCCCAATAACAATAGTACAAAGCGAGGCAAATAGATGTAAAATAGCACTTATAGTTAGTGCACCTTTAACACCAAAACGCACGGGTATTGAGTGTAGTCCTTCTTTTTTATCAAATTCACGATCCTGAAGTGCAAATATTATGTCGAAGCCTGCAACCCAAAATACTATTAACGGCATAAATAGTGTAGGTAGTAGTGTTAGTGTGCCAGTAACTGCAATGTATGCGCCTATTGGTGCAATAGCAAGGGCAATACCAAGTACTATATGCGCTAGCGAGGTAAAGCGTTTTGTATAGCTATATCCAAGAATTACAGCTAGTGCCACTGGCGACAAGATAAAACATAGCGTATTGATTGTAAGTGCTGTAATGCAAAATGCTATGGAACATAGAGCTACAAAAATTTGCACTTGCCCTCTTGAGAGTTTTCCTGCAGGCAGTTCTCTGATAGCAGTACGTGGGTTTTTAGCATCCCATTTTGTATCCACTAGTCTATTAAATCCCATTGCAGCCGAGCGTGCCAGTACCATTGCCACTAGCACCTGAACTAGCACGATATAGTTGAATCCCTGACTCTGCACCCCTAGAAAGTAACCCACAAGCGCAAATGGCATCGCAAATATAGTGTGTGAGAATTTTACAAGGTTTAGGTATTTAGCTATCATACAATTTTTCTTTATCTATAAAATTATATACAAAATTAATCATTTTTTTTAAACGAGCCATTAAAGCATCTATGTAAGAAGCGTAATTGAGGGTTGATAAGCGAAAAATAGAATTTAGAGCTTAAAGATATATAGATCTGATGATTGTTTTTTTTGATAGTTAAATATTATATTTTAAATAAGTTATTACACTAGTGTAGTTCGACTTGTCGCAAGTGAAGAGCTGAAATTTCACGGCTAATAATCTAAGTCGTTAGTGTAAGAATATATGTGTATAATTATGGAGATTTAGTAATAATTACATTTTTTTTGAAAAAAAATGACTAAAATTTTGGTGGTAATAAAAAAAGTAGTACTTTTGTGCCCGGAGAGATGGCAGAGTGGTCGAATGCGGTGGTCTTGAAAACCATTGATCTTCACGGGTCCGGGGGTTCGAATCCCTCTCTCTCCGCCAAAG
>CAYJLU010000038.1:0-13707 GCA_964371395.1 uncultured Rikenellaceae bacterium
GATAGGTGGATGAGATTTTGAAGATGGCTCTAAGGGCTCTGAAAGGAGCATACCTTAAGTATGTGACTGAAGAGTCATTTGAGCTATCTTTAAAATATCGCCGCCTTGCAACGGTCTCTATTAGAGAAAGTTCTCCCTGCTCGCTAGAGTAGTTCAGCGAACAGAGAGAGTTTTCTTCACAACACAAATTTTTACATATTAGGGGTATTCCATACGTGGGTTTGAGTACAATTCACCATAACTTCCTCATTGCCAATCTGTATAGCAAAGTCCCCTTCTTCCAATCTCCAGCGTCCGTCGTAACCGACAAATGCAAGATCTTTGGCAGGTACTCTTAGAGTCACATTTTCACTCTTTCCAGCCTCAAGCGATACCTTTGCAAAAGCACGTAGGCGACGCCTGTCAGGAGTTAGTGACGCATACTCATCACTTGAGAAGAGCAAGATACTCTCCTTACCTTCACGTGCACCCGTATTCTTTACATTAATTGTAAATTCAAGTGTATCATCCGCAGTAAATGAGTTTTGATTCACACTCAAATCACTATACTCAAAGCTAGTGTATGAAAGTCCATAACCAAATGCCCACTGAGTAGAAACCACTGCATCGTAATTATAGGCTCCCTCCATCACATCACGCTGCTCGCACGGCTTGAAGTCATAAGTTGAGAGTGAGTGAACATAACGAGGATAGGTGTATGGCAGTTTACCGCTTGGGTTATAGTCTCCCCAAAGCACTTGTGCCAACGCATCGCCACCGTAATTACCCGGCAGGTAAGTTTGAACAACTGCCTTAACAAGTGGTTCAATCTCATTGATAATTCTTGGGCGACCCTCATTCAACACTAAAATAATAGGCTTACCAGTTTTAGCTAGGCTCTTAACTAACTCTAACTGATTTTGAGATAGTGTCAAATCATCGATATTACCCGGTGTTTCGCAATATGAATTTTCGCCCACACAAGCAATGATATAATCTACTCCTTGCGCTGCTCTAACTGCCTCTTGGATTCTTGGTGCCTTCTCAGCCTTCCAATCAGATGATTCAAAGTCGAAGCCCACACCCTCGCTATACACTACATTCTCACTACCAACGTAGTTTTGTACAGCCTCCAGAATAGTGTTATATTTTTCGGCATAAATATCTGCCTTTTCGCCCTGCCAGCTTAGTGTCCAACCACCATTGAGCGTACGCATAGAGTTAGCCGTAGGACCAGTTACTAGCACCTTTGCTCCCTTACTTAGAGGTAATACATCCTCACTGTTTTTTAACAGTGTAATCGACTCTAGTGCTGCATCAAGAGCTACCTTAGCGTGTTTCTCTGAGCCGAAATCTGAGAAATCAGCTGGGTTGTAATATGGCTTGTCGAAGAGATTGAGCCTGAATTTCATTCTCAAAATTCTACGTACCGCATCATCGATTCTCTCCATCGATACTTCGCCCTCCTCTACCAATTCCTTTAGGTACTGAGCAAAAGACCATTCATATGGTACCATCGACATATCCACACCTGCATTGATCGCTAGTTTAATTGCCTCTTTCTTAGTGGCAGTAACCTTATCACGAGAGTGAATATTGTTAATATCCGCCCAGTCAGTAACAATTACACCATCCCAGTTAAGATCCTCCTTGAGCCATTTGTTCATATATTCAGCATTGATATGAAAAGGCATACCGTTGTTCATTGCCGAATTAACCATAACTGACAGTGCACCCTTGCGAACTGCTGAAAGGAATGGCGCAAAGTGACGCTCTCTCATATCCTGCTCAGAAATATAACTCGGAGTACGATCCTTACCCGATGCAGGAGTACCATAACCCATAAAGTGCTTCAGGCAAGCTGCAACACGATCATCTGCTATCTTGTTGTAGTCCTCTCCTTGGTATCCAACGGTTGCCGCATCTCCCATCACAGAGACTAGGTAGCTATCCTCACCAAAAGTTTCCCACTGACGTGGCCAACGAGCATCACGACCAAGGTCAACCACTGGCGAAAAATTCCACGGCAGTGAACCCGCTTTGGTCTCATAGGCTGTAACCTCTGCACCTTGTCTCACTAATTCAGGATTGAAAGTTGCACCCATACCTATCGCCTGTGGAAATAGTGTACCATCTATTGTATAGGTAGTACCGTGGATTTGGTCTACACCATAAACCACTGGAATACCAGTCTCCTTAATCGCCCTATCCTGTATCGCTTTGACCGTTGTGTGCCACTGCTCAATGGTCATAGGTGTGTTACTGATAGTATTAAGAATAGATCCCACTTTATACTTTCCAAAGACAGTATCCATCATTGCCTCATCTATGCGTAGAGGCATTTCAGTTGCAAAAAGCCCACCCACGGTCAGAACATCAAGAGTAAGTTGTGTCATCTGTCCAACCTTCTCCTCTAGGGTCATACCCGAAAGTATCTCCTCAATTTGAGCCTCGTAAGGGCTATTGCCTTGTTTATTCTTATTACTACTACAACTAACCATTATTGCCATTGAGGCAACCATTAAAATAATTTTTCTCATTTTTTCTGATATACACGTACATAATCTATTTCATAAGTCACAGGGAAGATAGAGTTATCCACTCCCTTTTGTCCTCCCCATTGTCCGCCAATTGCTAAATTTAGGATAACAAAGAATTTTTGGTCATACGGCCAATTTGCTTCGTTCTTAGAGCCAGTAGGCTCAAAGCTAGCATAAACATTTGTTGGCTCTCCAACATAGAACTCTATTCTCTGTTCGCTCCACGTAACACCATAGATATTCCATTCTCCCTCATTTGCAACAGTAGTCGTTCCTGTTCTTGAGTTTCCTCCATTGTAGTCCTGAGCGTGGAGAGAACCGTGGATCTTATGTGGGTCGTAACCCACATACTCCATAATATCAATCTCTCCACACCTTGGCCAAGGAACAGTGTAGATATTGCTTCCCAACAGCCAAAAGGCTGGCCAAGTACCAGTACCTAATGGCATTTTGAGTTTAGCTTCTATCCTGCCATACTGAAACTCACGTTTTCCAGCTGTGATAATGCGTGCAGATGTATAAGAACCAAACTGCTTGTTATCATTCACCTTTTTAGCAATTATCTTCAGTGTACCATCGCTAACTATCGTATTACCCTCTTTTTTATAATCCTGTAACTCGTCGTTAGCGATATAACCCTCCTCAAAAGTCCAATCATTGGTGTTCACTGCATTGCCGCTAAATTCATCGCTCCATACCAACTCATAGTCGTTAGTTGGATCATCATTGGCAATTTGCACAGTACAGCTCGCCTCAACACTCTTGCCTTCCTTCCACAACTTTAGCTTCACTGTGTACTCTCCCTTAGCTGGGAAGTAGTGTGAAATAGTTGTTGAGTGCGAAATGGTTTCGCCACTTGGCATCACCCACTCTAGTAACGCAAATTCACCAGTGGTTATCGCAGTAAAAGTGTAGTTATACTCGTCTATTTTCTCGCTTGTAATCTCAGCCGTTGCGAAGGGTGCTTCCTCCTTCGGCGAACAAGAGCAAGAGACAAATAGTAGTGCCACTATACTGATTAAAATTAAATTTTTCATTCTTCAAATATACGTGCTTCTTTATAGATATACTTTTATTGTTAATATTATTTATGGAATGTAAAGTCATCGAGGAAGAATATGCCCGCACCTGCGTGACCTTCTGCTCCGAATTGAATGACTATTTTGTCGTAATCCACACGTGAACTAACTTCACTAAAGTCAAATGTTAACTCTACCCATTTATCTGTTGGTATATCTGCTTCCACAATTTCAGTTTGAGTCGTCCACGCATCATCCGCTAGCGAACCATCCTGAAGTTTCACTGCTAATTGAGGTTTCAATAGATTATTTTCAATCCAATTTCCTACCACTTCATTCTCAGTAGTGTAATCATTGTACGATGGTACAAACACCTTGCAAGTAACTTTATTTATCTCAGTCAGGTCAAATTTATATGGTGCTTGGAAGAATACATTAGTGTAATATTGTGTACTCTTGTGGTATAGCATCACACTATCAGATTCATTAACTGGTACTGGTGCAGGGTTAGCATATGCAAAGCTCATTCTGCTACCCGGCTCTTGAGATGTAAATGCTACCTTTTGCTCCTTGTCTTCAAAATCTTCAGCTAGCTCAATAGCCTTAGGTTCTGCTGGAGGAGGTAAAGGACGCTCATATCCCTCACGAATTAACATAAAGTACCATCTAATGCCCGGTAGATCTAAACGTAGGTGCATTTCATCCTCGTTCAGTAATGTAATTTCATAGTTATTACTCTCGGTTTGATAGAACATTGCAAAGGCTTGCATTGAAGGGAAATTTAGTGTTCCTGTCTCACCATCTTTAGAGAGTGACCAACTCCAATCAGAGCAATCAGGAGTGTACTGTGCTATGAAATCTCCGTCTGGAGAAGCTGGGCATATAGCACCACGATTTACCATACCATCTTTTGCTCCCAGAGCTGTAAAGGTATTACCATTGTTGATATAGTCTATCTTCGCATCTTTGAGTTTAAAGTTAAGTTTATCGTCATAGATTCCCATTCCCGTTTTTTCGAGTGGGCTTGCGTTATACCATTCAGCGTATAGTAAATAATCTGGACCGCAACCAATGTGACCTTTCTGAGTAGAGTCAATTACCCAAGTCTTTCCATCTACGGCTTCAATACCCCCTGATACTAACAGGAACATAGGGTCATTTACCAATTCATAGTTATCCTCTAGTATGCTAATGGTGAATTCCTTAGCCACCTGTCCACCTTGTTGGATAGTTGTAAGCGTTACGGTATAGTCACCCTTGAATGGATAACTCGCCGTTACCTCACTACCTGTTGCACGTGAGCCGTTACCAAAGTTCCAGTTCAAGATTGCACCTTTAAGCTCGGTGGTAAAGGTATAGACGTTAGCCTTCTCAGTTGCAGTTTGAGTGATAATAATTTCTTCGGCAGGAACCAGCGGTTCGAGCTGAGCCTTTTCCATTTCAGTTGTACAGCCTACTGCTAGTAACACTAAAAATACATATGTTAGAATTTGCTTCATTTTTCAGTTATTATTTTTTGGAAAAAAATCTAAAATTTTCTTTTAATTATATATTCTTTACAAATAGCCCTCATTTTGGGTCAGTACGCCCTTACAAATTACAATCTCTTCCTGAGGAATTGGTTGTAATCCTTTACGAGAAATATCGAAGTGTTTTTGCATAGATGTCTCAGTAACCACTGAGTTCTCTCTCTCAAGTGCAGTCTTAGCTTCGTTTAGTCCGTAGCGTAGTAGGTCCCAGTATCTGATACCCTCTAGCGCAAACTCTAAGTGACGCTCAGTGCGAAGTCCATCCATTGTAATTGTTGGCACTGCGTACGAAGCACCTTTAGCACGCTTAACTACTTCTGCATAGTACTTCTGTGCAGTTGCAATATCGCTATCAATCATCAACTCTACTGCCATAAGTAGAACATCTGAATAACGCATAACTACTTGATTGTTAGCAAAGTTAAGCTCACGACTACCACCTTCAGTAGGCTCTGTGCTCTTCAGAACAGTATATTTCTTATTAAAGATACCTGTGTTTTGGTAGCCCGGAGTATAGTCATAACCCTCAACCTCCATATTAATTAGCGTTGCATCACGACGTGTATCACCTTCTTCATAGTCTGTGTATAGTGAAGCACGTACTGGTGCAAACGACCAACCTGTACCGTAAGGCGATTCAGCGTCTGGCTCACGCACACCCCAACGAATCACTGCAAAGTTACCGTCACCTCCCTGAAGGTAACCCCAATCTCCCCAACGAGTCTCCATACAGTACTGAATCTCAAAGAGTGACTCTACGCCATTCTTTTTATCAACATTAAAGTTATCAGCAAAGTTAGCGTTAAGGCTACATCCAGAATTGCTAATCACATTTTGGATCATATCAGTAGCATTTACCTTAGTCATTCCATCGAGTACTGACTCGCCGTATAGCCCTGTGTAGAACATCCATATTCTAACCATAATTGCTTGAGCAGCCTCGTGAGTAATTCGTCCTCTTTGGTCAGTTGGTAGTGAAGCGTGTGCAGGTAGTGCTCCGCTCTCAATCGCACTGAACATATCTTGTTTAATCTGTACAAAGACCTCTTGTGGAGTTGCCTGTACTTGGGTGTAGTACTCATCTGGCACTAAGGTTTTAGTGATGATAGGTACATTACCGAAAAGGCGAGCAAGTCCGTAGTAGTAGTAACCACGAAGGAAGTATAGTTCCGCTCTCATTCTATCCTTTTCCTCTACATTATCGAATGGAATATCCTCAAGTTTTTCGAGTAACTTGTTTGAACGGAATATACCTTGGTAGAATTTATCCCACATAATTGATAGGTTAGGGTCTGCCACATCTGTGTTTGATTGCGCCATCTTTACAAGGTAAGGCACGTCATTGGCATTTGATCCACCACCATAACAGTCATCTGACATTACCTCGCTATATAGCTCAAAGGTGTCCCATTGTAGCAAGTCATAGGCAGCCACTAGTGCTTGGAATGCCTCGCTTTCATTACGATAGAAGTTCGTTTCGGTCTGCTCTGTGATTGGCTCAAGATCTAATGCCTTGTTGCACGAAGAGAAACCGCATAGAATCGCAACAAAAAATATTGATAATTTTATAGTTTTCATCTTTTCTATTATATATTTTTTAAATTTAGAATGTAATGTTTATACCCATAATGATGGTCTGTGGTTGCGGATACATACCATAGTCAATACCATTGTAAAGAACTCCGTGGTTACCGATTTCTGGGTCGAAACCACTATAATTCGTGAAGGTAAGAAGGTTGTTTGCCGAAGCATATAGTCTAACCGAGCTGATATATTTCGCCTTTGATAGATCAAAGGTGTAACCTAGGGTAATATTCTTAAGTCTTAGGAATGAACCGTCCTCAATAAAGAAGCTCGATGCACGTGAATAGTTTTTATTAGTGTCATTGCTAGTTAATCTAGGGTGGGTGTACGATGTGCCCTCACCGTGCCAACGATCAGCCGCTGAGATTTGGTAGTTAGACATAGTTTGATCCCAACGACGAGTTGCGTTGAAAATATCATTGCCATACATTCCAGAGAAGAAGATCGAAAGATCAAAGCCTTTCCATCCAGCTCCTAGGGTAAGTCCTCCAGTGAAATCTGGGTTAGGGTCGCCAATCATTGTACGGTCATTGTCATCAATCTGACCATCACCATTAAGGTCTACATATCTGAAGTCACCTGCCACTGCATCTGGTTGAATTCTGTTACCGTTAGCATCAATATAACCTTCTGCCTCAGCATCATTTTGGAAGATACCGTCTGTTTGGTAGCCATAGAAGAATGAAATTGGTAGACCTTCCTCCATTCTAGTTACACTGTTCATAGATGTTCCCACGGTTGCACCCGGGATATATCCCTCAGCGTTACCAACCTCGATTACTCTATTCTTGTTATATGCTACGTTGAAATCAACTGACCAGTTCCAGTCGCCTACTCCATCACTATATTTAAAGGCAAACTCTACTCCACTGTTACGTACCGAACCTGCATTGCTAGCCGCTGCACCTACACCAACATAAGATGGAATTGGAACATAAACCAGTAGATCTTTGGTTGTTTTGATATAGTAGTCAAGAGTAAAGGTGAAGCGGCTATTAACTATCGCATCAACCCCTACGTTAAATTGCTCAGAGGTTTCCCACTTAATATCTGGATTTGGTGCTCTATCAGGCGATGCACCCGGATAAATCACTCCATCATACTCATAAGTACGTGCTCCAGTTCCGATAGTAGATAGGTACTGCCAGTCACCGATATTCTCATTACCATTCTGCCCCCAGCTAGCACGTAGTTTTAGGCTATTGATCCAGTTTACACTCTCCATAAAACTCTCGTTAGAGATATTCCAACCTGCTGAAACCGATGGGAAGTAACCAAATCTGTTATTTGTACCAAATCTTGAAGAACCATCCGCACGGAAAGTTGCACTTAGCATATATTTATCATCGTATGAATAGTTTACTCTACCAAAGTATGATACTAGAGCATTGTGCCACGCTCCACCCCAAGCTGATGCACTCTCTTCATTCTTAGCAAGTGAAAGGTAAGCATATTTTGGATCGTCGATAAGTAGTCCTGATTTACTAGCTCCGATGTCCGAACCATTGTACTGTCTTAGTGTATTACCAACCATTGCTTGGATTGTGTGTTTTTCAATCACTTTGTCATAACTCAAAGTGTTCTCCCACTGTAAACCAAAGACTCTGTTTGAGGTATTAGTCACAACAGTTTCGTTGTTGATCTGCGCTGCATTTAAGTAGTACTCAGGCTTATAACCCCAAGTATTGCCAAATCCACCATCTAACGATAAGTTTGTCTTAACCTTAAAGTCCTCTAAGAACTTTAGCTCAAGGTATGTATTACCAATAATGTTAACATACTCATTCGAAGCGTGTACAGTCTGAATTTGCGCCACTGGGTTAACAATCTCTTGCGCTACGTATGGGCTAATTGCATAGTCACCATTTTCGTCATAAACTGAGGTTACAGGATCCATATTAAGAGAACCTAGAAGTGGACCTCCAAAGGTATTGTTTACATCAATACCACTCTTAGTGCTCGCCGAGAAGATAAGGCTTTGACCAAAGGTAAGTGCACCATCAAAATATTTAGAGTCAGTACTCTCACGGAAAGTGTAACGCTCATAGTCAGATTTTCCCGGAGCGATAATACCCTCTTGTCTAAAGAATGAGCCACTTACGCTATAACGTGAATTTTCGCTACCACCAGTAAAGCGAAGTTGTGCGTCAATAATAGGTGCGTTTGCATTCAATATTTCTTGTTGCCAATCGGTACCTACACCCGCCTTTGCGATTTGCTCTGGCGAGAAGATTGAGCTACCTCCACCATTGATTGATGCCTCATTCTGAAGAATCATATAGCTAGTAGCATCCAACATATCCATTTTATTGTATAGGTTCTGAATACCATAGCTCACATTTGCAGATATATTCATTGACTCACCATAGCTACCGTGCTTTGTTGTGATCATAATAACACCATTTGCACCTCTTGCACCGTAGATTGCAGCCGAAGCAGCATCCTTTAGGATCTCCATACTCGCAATATCATCAGGATTAAGGAAATCGATATTGCTAAGTTGTATACCATCTACTACATATAGTGGAGCAGCATCACCATTTGTTCCTGCACCACGAATACGGATACTAATACCCTCACCCGGTTGGCCACCATTAGTGGTTACTACCACACCAGCAGCTTTACCTTGGAGTGCTTCATCGACACGCACCACACCCGGGCGAGCAATATCATCGCTCTTGATCGTTGTGCTCGAACCTGTCACAAGACTTCTTTTCTGTGTACCGTAACCTACCACTACAACGCCCTCAATGGCTGTAAAGTCAGGTTCCAGTAGTACATTGATAGTTCCCTTGTCCTTAACTTCTACTTCCTTTGTTTTGTATCCCGTAGAGCGGATAATCAGGGTATTACCAATTTCTGCATCGATGGCAAAGTTACCATAGATGTCGACCATTGTAGTAACGTCAGAGCCTGCAACTTGTACAATTGCACCAATAGCTGGCTCTTGAAAATCTGAGAAAAAGACTGTTCCTTCAATGGATAGCTTTTGTGCGTAACTACTCAAAGTTACCAGAAGCAAAACTAAAATAGTTGAGATTTTCTTCATTTAGATTGTGTTTTAAATTTATTGTTTAGTTATTATAGGTGTTCAATATTTATTTCAAAGCTGCCCGTACTTTACAAATTCTTTTTAATGTAAAATTTGTGATTCAACTTTATAGTTTTTTGTATTAATTAGTTGCCGTAACATCCTTTTTGCCTACGGAAAGTACACTCTGTTTCCCACCATAAAATTAGATAATAGATGTATATATTACCAAATAATAGAGATAAAAAAACGCTTACAAAATCTTGACAATTTGCAAACAAAAGATAAAATTACCTTACAACACAAGAAAGTATAACATCATAACAGTTTCATTGTTCGACAATTACAATAATGTAAAATCTTACATATTAATTTTTTTAAAAAAATAGCACTTTACGATATTTTTTGTACCTTTGCTCTGTATTACACTACAAAAAATAACGATTATGAGCAAAAAACTCCTAATAATCCTCATTATTTCCACAATTTTCCCCTCTCTTCTTTTCTCTCAAAGTAGGCACAATAATGATCTTACTATTCGAGATTTTGCAAAGAGGGATATATCTAACTTCAAACCGAATCAATATGGAGGAGATGTGCAGATATGGAGCATTGCCTCAGATAGTAGTGGTAATATATACTTTGCAACAGGCAATAGCTTCACTCAATGGAATGGTAGTGGTTGGGACTCTTTCCACACACCCAAACACGCTTACTTGCGTGCACTGGAGTACAATGCTAAAGATAGCTCGATATTCGCAGCTGGAAACTATACATTTGGGAAGTGGATAAAGGCAAAAAATAGCTCGTGGAACTACACTGAGCTATACTCCACCAATGAAATCATTTGGCGTATAGCATCTGATTATCAGTACACATACTTCAATTCTCACGAGTCACTATACTCTTTTGAGCACTCAACTGGAAAGGTTCAGAAACTTGTAGTAGATAGGGATATTGACTACCTACACAAGGTGGGCAATAAAATTTACATTCAAATTGATGGCGATTTCTATATAATTCTATCCAATACACTCTACAAGCAGAACTTTCGCACAGATGATCGAGTTGTTTCGATGGTGGAAAGGGACAGCGCACTATATCTCTTTTGCGAGCATAGTGGGATTTTCGTCTATTTACCTAACGGCAGATTAGAGCCTTTTGGCTCCGAATCTCTGAATCGAAAACTCGGTCAAGAGCGTATCTTTAGTTCAATTTTAAGCCCAGAGGGAAACTTCATAGTGGGCACGGTAGTAGATGGCTGCTACCTCATCGATCCCAGCGGAGAGATCATAGACCACATATCCAGCCATCAAAGACTCGAACATACAACTGTACTCTCGCTCCACAGTACGGGAGAGGATATTTGGATAGGGCTAGATGGTTCAATTTCTCGAATTCAGAGCAATCCTAATCAGACATACTATAATTCTCTACCGTCGCATATCGGCTACGTCTATTGCCATACCATATTTAATAACAAACTCTACCTTGGTACAAATAAAGGGCTATTCTGCGTAGAGAGTAGTAGTGCTACTCCACAAATTGTCACGGGCACTCAAGGGCAAATTTGGGATATTCAGACCATAAATTCACACACAATCCTCAACACCGATAGAGGAGTCTATGAACTAAATGATGACAATAGCCTAGAGTTCATTCACTCCAATGCGTGGACGATTAAGCAATGCAACGATAATTCTAATCAATTCTACTTGACTGATGGCACTGGCATTTCGCTATTTGAGACGACTCCAAGCGGAATTATTCATAGGCACAAGATACGGGGCTTTGCCGATGCTAATAAGAATATAGAAATGAGCAAGGAAGGTACTATATGGGTAAATGGTTACCGAGGCTCACTAGTACGCCTAGAACTTAGTGCTGATAAGCAAACCGTGGTAAGCAAAAAGAATTACACTATCCCACAGGAGAAGGATAATCAGTGGATCTCTATGTCTAGGATTGATAACGATATATTGTTCTACGGAGTAAACAGCTGTTATCGCTACGATGTAGAACAGGATAGTATAGTACCTTCGCCCTACTACGACAAGATATTTAGATGCGTGGGTAGTGTAATCAATAGCTTAGCACAAAGGGGAGATAAATTTTTCTTTATCTCCGACACCAAAGTCGGGATAGTGGAGCGATCGGGAGAGAATTTCAAACTTACCGAACTAATATTTCTACCAATTGCCCAGAAGATGATACCAATAGCTTTCCGTAGAGTATCTTTGTCTGGCGATTATGTTACCGTTGACTATAATAATGGTGTGGCGATATACGACACAAAAGAAAGGAGGAAAGACCTTGAAAATTTTGAACTCTATAAAATCGAGTATCAGGAGTATGGAGTAATTAAGAGTTTACCGCTCGACCAAAAGTTAGAGCTACCCTCGAACTCAACGGATATTACCCTATATTTTACTCACTTAGACGCAAATAATGTAGTAAGCATTACCCTAAACAATAAACCCATACAGCTAAGCCATATAGATGGTAAGGTTACCATTCCATATCTCGATTACGGCAACTACGATATGAAAGTTATGCGAACTTCGGATGGAGCTACCTGCAACATCTCTTTCTCGGTACAAGTTCCATTTATTGAGAGTTATCTATTCTACGTTGTAATTTTCACCTCAATACTCTTAGCGAGCTTGCTCTTCTACTTTATAAATAGATACAGAATGCAGAGGATAAAGCAGAGGATTAGCTCCAAACAACGAGAATTTCTAGAGCGTGAGCAAATGCGCTTTGAGAATGAGAATCTTGCAACTAAGGTTAAGGAAAGAGATAGGAGGCTTACCAATTTTACGATGACTAGTATTCGTTTCAACAATATACTCGGGGATATTGAGAAGGAGGTTTCGCAACTAAAGACCGAGGATTTGCTACTTAGAGGTAAAATAAGCAACATTAAACGGTCGATAAAGATGTACCGCAGGGGTGAAGAGAATTGGAAATTATTTGAGAGTTACTTCAACAATCTCTATGATGGGTATCTCGATAGGCTACGTGCCGAACACCCTAATTTGACTTCCAATGACATTAAGACGGCGGCATACATCAGGTTATCGCTCTCCACAAGTGAGATTGCCACTCTAATGAACATTGCTCCGAGTAGTGTAGATACTGCTAGACACAGATTGCGCAAAAACCTAGGGCTTCAATCACGAGAATCGCTGAGTGCATACCTCTCTCGCTTCTAGAGGTATTGAGGGTTATCTCTACGATCTATTATTGTGTCTTAAATAGTTTTTGTTGTTCAGTTCGGTTGAGAGATTGGTCTTTAGGTATAGCCACTGATTAAATGTCTTATCAATACTATTAATAGTGAAAAGATAATTACCCCGCTCTAGCACCTTGCACAGTTGGGTGTTACTTATAAATGAGTTCTTTTCGATGGTACATTTATAGATCACAGCACCACTCTTATCGAATATTTCGAGAGTATGGGGTGTTGGTGAGTTGTTGATAATTAATATAAAATTTCGTGAGCAGTCGCTGTATATCTTAAACCTTCCCGCACAGCTACTATGCACACATAACCACTCTTGTCTCGATAAGCGTTTGCGAATAATCCACGCTACTAGAGCCAATACCACTACTATTACTACAATCTTTATCATTTGGAGTTGAATATTTATTTACTACAAAATTACGTATATAAAACTGTATTTGCAATAGTTTTTCTATTATATTTTACATATATACAATTAAAAATTTACAATAAAATACAACTTTACTCCAACTTAACAGACATTCACAAATGTATTTCACCAATTTACAACACACTGAAACACATATTGTAATAGAGAGACCATTGCAAAACTTATGTTTTGCTCCGCTATGAAGAGCGTTGATAGGTAAGTAAAAGGGGGGGGCTGATTTCCGAAATTTGGAAGTCAGCCCTTCTCATTTTTTGGAGTTCTCTACAATAATGATTTATAGACGTAGAGAGACCATTGGAGACCATTGCAAAACTTATGTTTTGCTCCGATATTGAGAGCGTTGATAGG
>CAYJLU010000039.1:0-13576 GCA_964371395.1 uncultured Rikenellaceae bacterium
A
Organism: uncultured Rikenellaceae bacterium; assembly: GCA_964371395.1. Lineage (GTDB taxonomy): Bacteria > Bacteroidota > Bacteroidia > Bacteroidales > Rikenellaceae > Mucinivorans. The sequence goes on from CAYJLU010000039.1 coordinate 2, forward strand.
CTCCGCAAAATTTAGACATTTTTCCACGCTAAAAACTTTATAGCAGTGGGTAGGCAACTCAAGCTATTAACATTGACACCGCAAAATAGTTGGGATACTAATCCCAACCATTTTGATTTTTGATTGGACTGGTTTGCCCTGCTGACTCGCTTTTTTTGTTCTTGCGCTGAAAAGTATCATCACTTTTTTCTACGTGTTCCTATGTTAAACTGTTTTTTGGTGCTCGATTTGCTACAAATAACCCACTGATAGAAATCATTATACCAACTATCTTCATCCACGAGAGATGTTCATCAAGTATGATATAACTAGCAATAGCAGTCATACCCGGCATTAGATTTATGTATAGCGTAGTGGTAGTCGCTCCTAGCTGTCGTATTCCCTCCGCATTAAAGAAATATGCTACGGCTGAACAAAGTACCCCAAGCATCAAAACAGGGTATAACCAGCCTATTTCATAAGTCAGTGTAGTGATACCCTCAAAGTCGAAGATAAATGATAGTGGAATCAGAAATACAATAGCAATAATGTTGATATAGGAAATAATCGTAATACTATTAAACTTTCGTGAGAGTCGTTGAAGTATAATTATGTAAACAACTGCTGAAAGCACTGCCCCCATTAGTAGTAGTATTCCATAGATATTTCCTGAGAGAGTCTCTGTTCCGTCGCTTAGGGTTACTACGACAACTCCCGAAAAACTCACAAGTAGCCCCCACCAAGAGTATTTGCTAACACGCTCTTTATTGACAAGGTATGCGGCAAATGGCGTAAATACAGGAATTAACCCTATGATTAGGCAAGCTAGCGTGGGACTAACGTGCATTAGCCCACCATTCTCAAAGATGAAGTATCCGACAGGCTGTGCCATAGATAGTGCGGTGACCCATAGTAAATCTCTGCCCCTTACCCTTTGGAGCTTTGATTTTAGAAGTGCTACGGAAACTAGTACAACTGTTGCAATTATAACTCTAAAGAGTATCAAAGTTATGGGATGAAGATAATCTAATGCCTGTTTGCTCCATATGAATGATAGAGAAAAAAGTAAATAGCAGATAAAAACTTCGATGTGGTATATGTTTTTCGATGGTTTCATTTAGGTTTAATAGGTGGTTCAAAATTAATAAAGTGACAACAAATTTAATTAAAATCACAAAAAAAACGCTACCTTTGTGCTTTAAAATTAGTTATAGCAAGGTATGAAAATAGGCAAAGTAGTAGATTTTTATAGATTATCGTTAAATTTATTGGCGTTAATGTGCTTATCTATGCTCTTAAACCTAGCTGCTAATGCTCAGATTGCGCAATATACCAATGACCAACTCTCTAATAGAGTATGCGATACACTTCCATCGAGGGAAGGTGGGTATGTAATAACGTTCTCGGATAATACGTGGAAGTACTATAATCCACAGCTAGCCTTTATCGAGGAGATGGATATTTATAAAGAAAACTGGGATGAAGGTTCTCTGTTTGCGTATCGTAACGTTGAGTTAAGCGACTTGCCTGAAGTTTTGGAGATAAAACTAGTGGATAATCTATTTGGTTTTGCAGTTCCATTTCAGGGGAATATAATATCTAAGTATGGTCCACGTAGGGGGCGTAATCATAATGGCGTTGATGTGCCGCTTGAACGGGGAGAGCCAGTATGTTCGGCATTTGATGGGAAGGTACGTTTTTCGGGATGGAATTCGGGTGGATTTGGTTACCTTATTATCATTCGCCATACCAATGGACTTGAGAGTTATTATGCCCATCTATCGAGGTTGAATGTAGAGCGTAACGATTTAGTTCGAGCTGGACAGATTATTGGTTATGGAGGTAATACAGGGCGTAGCTTTGGGCCTCACCTCCATTTTGAACTCCGATATAAAGATCACGCATTTGACCCTGAGCGTATTATTGATTTCCAACGAGGAGCATTAAGGTACACTAATTTTGCACTAGAGAAGAGTTTCTTTAATATCCATAGTCGTGCAACCGAGACGCTAGATGATGGAGATATTGATATAGCCACAACAGGCGAGATACTAGCCAGTGCGGATGATATTGCTCGAGGCGTTAAGGAGGAGCAGATTCGACAGGCGGCAACTTACCATACCATAAAGAGCGGTGATGTTCTCGGTAGAATAGCGGAGAGGTATGGCGTGACCGTGTCACAACTCTGTAAACTTAATAACATTACTCGTACCACAACACTGAAAATAGGACGAAAACTTAGAATAAAATAGATGATAACACTTTTTAGCAAGGGCACTACCCTCTATGCAGTTCAGAGCGAAAACGCAATTTCGCAAAGCGATTTAGAAAAACTATCTTGGCTCTTCTCTGGAGCTACTCTATGTGATGAAGCACAGCGTCAGACCTTGGCATCAAAGCCATATATTGGTCCTCGTCGTGAGATGATAACACCTTGGAGTACCAATGCTGTTGAGATTACTCAGAATATGGGTATTGAAGGTATTGAGCGCATTGAGGAGTTTCAAGCCAATACTGGACAGAGCTACGACAAGATGCTATTTAGGGCATACAGTAGTGTTGATGATTCGGTATTTACAATCACTAAGACTCCAGATCCGATAGTATATATCGAGGATATAGAGAGTTATAATGAGGAGCAGGGGCTTGCTTTGGTTGAAGCTGAGATTGAGTACCTTAAGAGTGTGGCAAAGAAATTAGGGAGAGGTCTAACTGATAGTGAGGTGTTTGGATTCTCACAGGTGAACTCTGAGCACTGTCGCCATAAGATTTTTAACGGTCAATTTGTTATAGATGGTGAGGTAAAGGAGGATACTCTATTTAAGTTAATTAGAAAGACTACGGAGAATCATCCGGGTGCAGTAGTATCGGCGTATAAGGATAACTGTGCGTTTCTTCAGGGTTCAGTGGTCGAGCAGTTTGCTCCAGCTACTCACGATCGTCCAGATGAGTTTGTGACCGAGGACTTCGAGAGTGTTATCTCGATTAAGGCGGAAACTCATAACTTCCCTACCACAGTAGAGCCATTTAATGGTGCTGCAACTGGTACAGGAGGTGAGATTCGTGATAGAATTGCGGGCGGTAAGGGTGCATTCCCGATCGCAGGAACAGCAATTTATATGACTGCATATCCACGCCTAAAGGAGGGTAATGGGCAGCAGTACACTATGGAAGAGCGTGGCTGGTTATACCAAACTCCAGAGGATATTCTAATCAAGGCATCAAATGGTGCTAGTGACTTTGGAAATAAATTCGGACAACCACTTATCTGTGGTTCGTTATATACATTTGAGCATAATGAGAATGACAAGAAGTTAGGTTTCGACAAGGTTATTATGCTTGCAGGTGGTATAGGTTATGGCAAGAAGGTTGATTCGCTTAAGGACGATCCAGCCGCTGATCAAAAGGTAGTACTACTTGGTGGTGACAACTACCGTATTGGTATGGGTGGAGGAGCAGTTAGCTCTGTGGCTACTGGTGAGTATGAGGGTGCAATTGAACTTAATGCTATCCAACGTTCAAATCCAGAGATGCAGAAACGTGCATATAATGCTATTCGTGCACTTGCCGAGGAGGGTAATAACCCAATTATCTCTATCCACGACCACGGTGCTGGTGGTCACCTTAACTGCCTAAGCGAGCTTGTGGAGACTACGGGTGGTGTTATCGAGGTTGATAAATTACCGATAGGAGATAAGACTCTATCGTATAAGGAGATTGTAGGAAATGAGAGTCAGGAGCGTATGGGTCTAGTGATTAAGGAGGAGCATATCGAGAGGCTTCGCAAGATTGCAGAGCGTGAACGTTCGCCAATTAATGTAGTGGGTACTACCACTGGTGATATGCGCTTTACATTCGAGGATAAGCGCAATGGAGAGAAGCCAATTGACCTGCCACTAGAGGATTTCTTCGGTAAGACTCCTCGTTCAGTGCTTGAGGATTCAACTGTTATTGAACACTACGCAGAGCCTACATACTCAGTAGATAATATAGAGCAGTATATCGAGCAGACACTTCAACTCGAAGGTGTTGCATCGAAGGATTGGTTAACAAACAAGGTTGACCGTTCGGTAACAGGTCGAATCGCTATGCAGCAGACCGCAGGCGAGATTCAACTACCGCTTAATGACTGTGGTGTATTTACCCTTGACTTCCACGGTGAGCGTGGTGTTGCAAACTCACTAGGCCACGCAACGGCAGTAGCAGTTGCTGACGCTGAGGCGGGTTCACGTATGGCAATCGCCGAATCACTTACAAATATTGTATTTGCACCAATTCACGGTGGTATTGGCAATGTATCGCTATCTGCTAACTGGATGTGGCCGTGTAGAAATGAGGGTGAGGATGCAAGGTTATATAGCGCAGTTGAGGCAGCATCGAAGTTTGCTATCGAACTCGGTATTAATATACCAACTGGTAAGGATTCACTATCGATGACTCAGAAGTATCCAAGCGGCGAGAGAGTTCTAGCTCCGGGTACAGTAATTATTACAGCAGCAGGCGAGGTTAGCGACGTTAAGAAGTGTGTTAAGGCAGCTATGCGCCCAGAGGCGGTAGGAAGCTCTGTTGTGTATGTAGATTTCTCGGGTGATGCAGAGAACTTTGAATTAGGAGGCTCGGCACTCTACCAAACGCTAGGTGCTATTGGCTCGAAGACTCCAGATGTTAAGTCAGCTGAGTACTTCAAGCGTGCATTTATGGCTGTTCAAGGACTTATCGAATCGGATAGAGTAATTGCGGGTCACGACGTATCTGGTGGTGGTCTTATCACAGCACTACTAGAGATGTGCTTTGCATCTAACCGTGGTGGTATGAATATTGATCTTAATCCACTACGCAACGCAGATGCAGTGAAGGTATTATTTAGCGAAAAACCATCTATCGTTCTTCAAGTAGCGGATGCAAGCGGTGTAATCGCTGAACTCGAAAGAGCAGGCGTAAGTGCAGTGAAGCTAGGTGAGGTTACAGCTCAAAGAGCCTTTAAAGTATCGCATAACTGCAAAGTGGCTCTGAGTTTAGATATTGATGCACTACGTGATATGTGGTTCGAGCCATCGTACCTACTAGACCGTGCACAATCTACACCAGAACTTGCACTAGAACGTTTTGAAAACTATAAAAATCAACCACTACGTTATAAATTCCCTGAGAACTTCGCAGGAACATACGCTTCACTAGGCATTGACCCACGACGCAAAGAGAAGTCGGGGGTTAAGGCAGCTATTATTCGTGAGAAGGGTAGTAATGGAGAGCGTGAGATGGCATATGCTATGCACCTTGCTGGCTTTGATGTTCGTGATGTGACTATGACTGACCTTACCTCAGGACGTGAGACCCTAGAGGATGTACAATATATTGTATTTGTTGGTGGATTCTCTAACTCGGACGTGCTAGGTTCGGCTAAGGGATGGGCAGGCGCATTCCTATACAACGAGAAGGCATACACCGCACTTAAGAACTTCTATGCTCGTGAAAATACAATGTCACTTGGTGTTTGTAACGGTTGCCAGCTGATGGCGGAACTAGACCTTATCAAACCACTCAAGGGAGGTGTTTCTCCTGTTAAGATGCAGCATAATAATAGCGGTAAGTTCGAGAGTTGTTTTGTTGGTGTAGACGTTCAGAGTTCACCATCAATTATGCTACAAGAACTCGAAGGTACATCGTTGGGTATATGGGTTGCGCACGGTGAGGGTCGATTCCCATTAGTTAATGAAGATGACTATGCAATAGCAGTGAAGTATAGCTATGAGGCTTACCCTGCTAACCCTAATGGTTCAAGCTATTCGGCAGCAGCTATCACTTCACCAGATGGTCGCCACCTAGCCATTATGCCTCACCTTGAGCGTGCAACTAAGCCTTGGCACTGGGGACACTACGATTCAGCTCGTTTAGCTGACGAAGTGACACCGTGGATCATAGCCTTTAGAAGCGCACTGAACTGGTGTAAGGAGAATAAGTAATAGAGACACACATACACAATAATAAAATAATAAAGCGAAAAAGATGAAATTTTTTATCGACACAGCAGATCTTGCTCAAATCAAAGAGGGTGCTGAACTAGGAATCCTAGATGGTGTTACTACTAATCCATCGCTGATGGCTAAAGAGGGTGTAAAGGGCGAAGCAGCTATCCGTGAACACTACAAAAAAATCTGTGAGATCGTAGATGGTGACATCTCTGCTGAGGTACTTTCACTAACATTCGAGGAGATGATAGTTGAGGGAAAAGAGTTAGCCGCACTCCACGAAAATATTGTAGTGAAGGTTCCTTGTACAGCTGATGGTATCCGTGCTATTAAATGGTTTACAGATAATAACATCCGTACTAACTGTACACTTATCTTCACCGTAGGTCAAGCACTTCTTGCAGCAAAGGCTGGTGCAGATTACGTATCACCATTCGTAGGTCGTCTTGACGATATAGCATCTAATGGTATCGAACTAGTAGCGCAAATTGTTGAGGTATTTGATACTTATGGCTATACAACAGAGGTATTGGCAGCGTCTATCCGCCACACTCAACACATTATTGACTGTCTAGAGGTTGGAGCACACGTTGCTACTTGTCCACTATCTGCAATCAAGGGTCTACTAAACCACCCACTAACTGATAGTGGTATGGCTACCTTTATTGCTGATACAGCGAAAATGCAGTAAATTCGATGTGCTAGTTTTAAGTAGCTAGCCCCTATAAAGCCACAGGAGGTTGTCTGAAATTATATGATTTTAGACAACCTCCTGTGGCTTTTATGTATATTATGACTCTCACATACACACAAAAAAAAAGAGGAGTTGTAAAAAACTCCTCTAAAATCTACTATTCTCTCAATAGAGAAATACTATCCCAGATAACTCTTTAGTAGTTTGCTACGGCTACCATTACGTAGTCTACGTATAGCCTTCTCTTTGATTTGTCGTACACGCTCACGTGTAAGTCCAAATTCATCGCCAATCTCCTCTAGTGTCATCTCTGCAGAACCGATTCCGAAGAAATACTTAACAATATCACGTTCACGATCAGTAAGGGTAGAGAGCGCACGGTCAATCTCCACTGATAACGATTCATTGATTAGACTCTTATCAGCATTCGGTGAGTCTGAGTTTACTAGTACATCAAGCAGTGAATTGTCATCTCCCTCAGCAAATGGAGCATCCACAGATATATGACGGCCACTAACCCTCATAGTATCCTGTACCTTCTCCTTAGGAAGGTCAAGTACACGTGCTAACTCTTCAGGTGATGGTGAACGTTCGTTCTCTTGCTCGAACTTCGCCGATGCTTTGTTGATCTTATTAAGCGAACCAACCTGATTAAGCGGAAGTCGTACAATACGGCTTTGTTCTGCAAGAGCCTGAAGAATTGATTGACGAATCCACCAAACAGCGTATGAAATGAACTTAAAGCCACGTGTTTCGTCGAATTTCTCAGCTGCTTTGATAAGCCCAAGGTTGCCCTCATTGATAAGGTCAGGGAGTGTAAGTCCTTGGTTTTGGTACTGTTTGGCAACCGATACAACGAAGCGAAGGTTAGCCTTTGTCAGCTTTTCGAGAGCTACTTGATCGCCTTTGCGAATCCTCTGCGCCAGCTCTACTTCCTCTTCGACAGTGATAAGTTCCTCCCTACCAATTTCTTGAAGGTATTTGTCTAGCGAGGCACTCTCACGGTTAGTAATCGATTTGGTAATTTTTAACTGTCTCATTTTTTAGTGATTAAAGTGTAATAGCCCTCCCCATATCGAAGGGCTATAAATAACACTTGAGTTAATATATTTTCTTATCTGCTTTTCCTACCCACATTTGCTTCAACCTCAGAGAATCAACTCTATTCTCAAGTTAATCACATTAATAAAGAGACTTTACTTAGCGATACTACGGTATTCAACCATCATACCGTTAGGATAAATTCCAACGATTGAGGTTATATCCTCTGAGATTTTATTTAGGTCATTAAAATTACGAATCTCAATATCATTGAGAGATGTAATGATAAATCCGACCTTTACGTTCGACTTAGCCAGAATGCCATCTCTCTTTAATTCAATGACTTGAAGCCCCCCACTTATATCGAGCTTTTGTTTAGTATTATTGTCTATTGGTTGGAGATTAGCTCCGAGAATTTCGGAAATATCAACGTCCGAAGCATCAAGCAATTCCTCCCTCCCACTTTTATTACGTAGGGTGATGCTAAAATGTTTCACTTTGCCGTCTCTTTTTATTGAAATTTTCACTTTGTCGCCCGGACGTAGTGCAGCAATTATCTCTTGTACCTCCGATCCGCTATTAACCTCTTTGTCGTTAACGGCAATAAGAACGTCGCCCTTTAGAATCTTGCCAGCTTCGGCAGCACCACCCTTTGCAACTTCTGCGATGAATACTCCTCCGATATCGGTTATATCAAATTCTTCGCCATATTGCTCAATCCAATCGTTGCTTATATCCTGCATCGAAATTCCAAGGAGAGCACGCTGTACCACTCCAAATTCTCGTAAGTCGATAACAATTTTAGATACTATACTTGCAGGTACAGCAAAAGAGTACCCTGTGAATGAACCCGTAGGCGACTTAATAAGGGTATTTATCCCAACTAGCGAACCATCAATGGTAATAAGTGCTCCTCCTGAATTTCCGGGATTTACAGCTGCATCTGTCTGAATAAATGACTCTATGCCCATTGCTGAAGTGGAGTTCAGCCCTAGTGAACGTCCCTTTGCACTTACAATACCAGCCGTTACAGTTGAATTAAGTCCGTATGGATTACCCACGGCAAGTACCCACTCCCCTAGCATTAGGCGATCGGAATTGCCAAACTTAAGGAACTTAAGAGCTTTATTTGTGTTGATCTTCAGAAGTGCAATATCGGTCGAAGGGTCTGCTCCTATTATCTCCGCCTCGTACCTTTGCCCAGAGTTTAGTGTTACGTTTATCTTCTCGGCATCTTTTATAACGTGGTTATTGGTGACAATATAGCCATCCGAGGAGATTACCACTCCACTACCTCCACCAATTTTCTGTAATTTATCTTCGGGTTGTTGAGGCTCTTGTTTAGGTTGAGAATTTCTGTTTTGAGGTCCAAAGAAGAACTCGAACGGGTCTATACCTCCAAAGCCTCTCGAACTATACATTGAAGAGGTGTTTGCCAATATTTCGACATTTACGACTGCCTCTACTCCCATCTGTGCTGCTGTGGTTAGGTCGGGAAGTGACGCACCTTGAGTGTGTTGGGTAAAGTGTAGATCTGACGGTGACTCCTGAGCAACTTCTTTGAAGATCTCAGTTGTAGAGCTTGATGCCACTTGGGTGTTTAAAATCGCAAGGGCAGATAATGAACCCGCAATTACTGAAGCTAGGATGCTCCATAGGATTGTTTTTTTACTCATTTTGGTGATAAATTTTATAGTTAAATATACAAAAAGTTTTAAAAAAGTAAAATTTTATCCATATGTTAATGCTTATCTATCTATTGTTTAGTTTGAAATTTGCTGTGTTAGCTTGAAGTTAAAACGAAAAAAATATTTACCTTTGTATGTTATGGTTGAATTTTTTGAGAAAATATCCTATCGGGTAGCTGATATAGCTGCACTTGCAGCACAATATATTGCCAATGAACGCACTTCCTTTAGCTCAAGTGACATAGAGCATAAAGGTAGGCAGAATTTGGTGAGTTATGTGGATAAGGAGGCGGAGAGATTGATAGTCAGTGGTCTTATGGAGCTTATTCCAGAAGCTAAATTTTTGGGTGAGGAGAGCACCGATGGTTCAGTAGAGGGTAATGCCGAGGGGTCTTACCTATGGGTTATTGATCCACTTGATGGTACGGCGAACTTTATACACTCAATGCCGCCCTATTGCGTTAGTATAGCGTTGATGTATGGAAGTGAGGTGGTCGTGGGCGTTATCTATGAGGTTACACGCTCGGAGTGTTTTAGAGCGTTTAAGGGTGGTGGAGCTTACCTTAATGATAAGAGAATTTCTGTTAGTGAAGTCTCGGAGATTGAGGATTCGCTGGTGATAACGGGTGTTTCATACGATGAGCGTGGTACTGATAGCTTTGAGCGAGCCTTTAGATACTTTAACTCTAATAGTAATGGAACTAGGCGTATAGGTTCTGCTGCGGCAAACCTTGCGTATGTGGCGGCAGGCAGAGCCGAGTGCTTCTTTCAACGAGGCTTATCGCCGTGGGATGTGGCGGCAGGAGTACTCCTTATCGAGTGTGCTGGAGGTGTGGTGACTGACTATTCGGCAGGAGATAATGTAGTATTCGGCCGTGAGGTAATAGCAACAAATAAAAATAGTTATAATAAATTTTTTAATGTAATATGCAACGAGCAATTTTAAGTGTCCTAATCTTTACACTTTCACTCCTTGACGTATCAGCGCAAGGCAATGCCCCAACTTATAGTGATATTGGAGGTGGACGTTTTATCGCAAAGGGGGTTAATGGGCTTAAATCTATGGCAGATGGTGAGCATTTTCTGGCGATAACGCCAGAAAGAAACGCTATTGTGAAGTACCGTTATAGCGATGGTCAGGCGGTAGATACTATCTTTAATAATCGTGGGCTTGAACCCTCATTCCCTATTACGACTTACAGCCTTAGCGAGGATGAGAACTTGATAATGCTGCCAGATGAAATTGAGCCGATATACCGCCATTCATATCGAGCAAATAACTGGGTGTATGATCGCTCAAATGGTAAATTCTATCCACTATCCACTAAAGGGAAACAGCAGATTGCATCATTCTCACCCGATGGAACAAAGGCGGCTTTTGTGCGTGATGGCAACCTATATATTGCAGATCTGATTAATTCTCAGGAGAAGCATATCACCTCAGATGGGCAGAAAAATACAATAATCAACGGACTCTCGGATTGGGTTTATGAGGAGGAGTATGGCTTTGATAAGGCGTATGAGTGGAGCGGCAGTTCAAATGCTATTGCGTACTATCGCTTTGACCAAAGGGATGTGAAGAGCTACTATATGCCAATGTTCGAGGGTGAACTCTATCCTGAGAATCGTTCGTTCAAGTACCCAAAGGCAGGCGAGCAGAATTCAAAGGTCTCAATTAGGGTATATAACCTCACTAGTGGAACCCACACAATCATTGATGAGGTAAATGAGCTAAAGGATGGTTACTTCCCTCGAATTGAGTGGACAGGGCGTGCAGATGAACTGGCTATCCATAAGGTTAATAGAGCACAGAACCACTACGAACTTATCCTCTGTGATATTAACCTGCATACTGAAGTACCAATCTTTACCGAAACCTCTGATAGGTATATTGATAGAATCGATGGAAGTAAAGTGCAGTTTCTTCCAGAGAAGAATAGGATGGTGATACTTAGTGAAGCTGATGGATACCGCCATCTCTACCTTTATGATATGTCTGGCAAGTTTATAAGACAGCTCACAGATGGTAATTGGGAGGTAACCTCGGTTGATGGTATTGATCCTCGTGGCGAAAAACTATACTTTACTGCCGCAAAGGTGTCACCACTAGGTCGTGAACCATATGTTGTGGGTCTTGGTAATCGTCGTGCTATGCGTACCCCTAAAAAACTATCAACTGCCGAGTCAAATAGAGGCACATATGGTGTACAGTTCTCCAATGGTATGAGATACTATATCCAAACTTACTCAGATATTCATACCCCTACTATCACTTCCCTATATACCATTGATGGTAGTCTAGTGCGTACTTTGGAGGATAACGCTAAGGTGACCGAGAACTTAAAGCAGTTCGATATGCCGCAGAAGCAATTTATTACCGTAACGGCAGCCGATGGAGTTACTCAGTTGAATGGCTACATATTACTGCCAACGAACTTCGATGAGACAAAGAGTTATCCACTTCTTATGACTCAGTATAGTGGTCCGGGTTCACAGTCGGTAGCAGATAGATGGGGTATTGGCTGGGAGAGTGCGCTGATAGGTGAGGGTTATTTAGTGGCGTGTATTGATGGTCGTGGCACAGGCTTTAGAGGCTTTGATTTTAGAAGCTCTACATACCTTAACCTAGGAGGACTTGAGGTCGAGGATCAGATAGCAGCGGCTAAGGAGTTAGGCAAATATAGTTATATTGACAGTAGTAGAATTGGTATCTATGGTTGGAGTTATGGTGGTTTTATGGCGTTGAATTGTATTCTAAAGGGTGCAGATGTATTTTCGACAGCCATTGCGATTGCACCTGTAACAACGTGGAGATACTATGATACTATCTACACAGAAATTTATAACGGTACCCCACAGGACAACCCTGAGGGATATGATCAGAATTCACCTATCAATTTTGTAGAGAATCTCAAGGGCAATTTACTCCTTGTGCACGGAACAGCCGATGACAATGTTCATATTCAGAATAGCTACGATATGATAACTGCTCTCAACGAAGCAGGCAAGGAGTTTGAGATGATAATCTATCCCGATATGAATCACTCTATGGGTACTGCACGCCATAGTTTAATGGAGCGATGTATAGAGTTTTTAACTAGAAATTTATAACAATAAATCCTACTTGAAATGATCACAATAGCGTGAAGAAAATAATTATCTTGTACTATTGTATAATCTAGTTATTCTCTTTATATTTGTAAAAAATTGACTAATTACCTTTTAAGACAAAGCAATTATGAATAAACCATTAAAGATCGTCGTATTGGCAAAACAAGTGCCCGATACAAGAGCCGTTGGCAAAGACGCAATGAAGGAAGATGGTACGGTAAACCGTGCTGCACTCCCTGCAATTTTTAACCCAGAAGACCTTAATGCTCTTGAGCAGGCTCTACGCTTAAAGGAGATGGTTGAGGGTTCAACCATCACAATTTTAACAATGGGACCTCCACGTGCAGCAGACGTTATACGTGAATCAATGTTCCGTGGAGCAGATGGTGGTGTACTGGTAACCGATAGAAAGTTTGCAGGTGCTGATACCCTTGCAACATCATATACCCTAGCAGCAGCAGTTCGCAAACTAGGTGCAGATGTAATAGTGGCAGGTCGTCAAGCAATTGACGGTGATACAGCGCAAGTGGGTCCACAAGTAGCCGAAAAACTTGCACTGCCTCAAGTAACATACTGTGAGGATATTGAGGCTTGTGATTCGGAGGTAATCCGTATTAAGCGTCGTTTGGAGGGTGGTGTTGAGACTGTTGAGTGTCCACTTCCGATGGTACTTACAGTTAATGCTTCGGCTCCTGAGTGTCGTCCACAGAACGCAAAGAGAGTTCTTAAGTTCAAACACGCAAAGACAGTTAGTGAGGTTCAGGACTCTGCCGAGGACTACTACCTATCACTTCGTAATGATCGTTGCTACCTAAATATTGAGCAGTGGGGCGTTGCCGATCTTGATGTTGAAGAGGGTGAACTAGGACTAAAAGGCTCGCCAACTAAGGTTAAGAAGATCGAAAATATCGTATTTACGGCTAAAGAAGCCAAGAGATTAGGCTCATCTGATGGTGAGGTTGAGGATATGATCAAAGAACTAATCGCATCACACACAATCGCATAACCTTGTAAAATTTAGAAAGACTATGAATAACGTATTCGTATATATAGAGATTGAGGGTAACAAGGTTGCCGATGTTTCATTAGAGCT
>CAYJLU010000040.1:0-3022 GCA_964371395.1 uncultured Rikenellaceae bacterium
TTGAGTATCTTTTATGGTAATTGCAGAAAACTCCCTAAAAAATGTGTATCTTTGCGGCAAATTTAGTAAAAATAAGATGAAAAAACTAATATCACCATCGCTGCTCAGTGCCAACTTTCTTGAACTAGGAGCAGATTGTAAGATGCTTGATGAATCGAATGCCCAGTGGTTTCATATCGATGTAATGGATGGGAGTTTTGTGCCAAATATATCCTTTGGGCTACCAATAGTTAGAGCTGTGCGCAAAACCACCAACAAAGTGCTAGATGTGCACCTGATGATAGAAAATCCTCAGAAATATATCGAGGAATTTGCAGAGGCTGGTGCAGATATTATTACTGTTCACGCTGAGGCAGTAACACACCTGCATCGTACAATATATCAAATAAAAAACCTTGGTAAACTTGCAGGAGTATCGCTTTGCCCATCTACACCCCTTAGTGCAATTGAAGAGGTGATAGAGGATATTGACGTTGTACTTATTATGTCGGTTAATCCGGGATTTGCGGCGCAGAGCTTTATTGAGAGTAGTGTTGGTAAGATTTCACGACTCAGAGAGATGATTGATAGTCGTGGATTGAAGACCTTAATCGAAGTGGACGGAGGGGTTAATACCCAAAATGCAAAGACTCTATATGAGGCAGGTGCGCACTGCCTAGTGGCAGGCAATGCGGTATTTACTGCAAATAACCCTCACGAGGCAATAGATACAATACTGGGACTGTAAAATATAACAGAGAGAGATACAACAGAGACAGAGAAAATTATGCTATCAGTTGACAATGTAACGGTATCCTTTGGAGGATGGGATCTATTTTCTAGTGTCTCATTCCTAGTCAATGCACGAGATAGAGTAGGGCTTGTGGGAAAGAATGGTGCGGGAAAATCCACTATGTTAAAGATTATTTGTGGAGAGTACATTGCGACAAGTGGAGGAGTTAGTAAGGCTTCGGATTGCCGTATTGGATACTTACCACAGGTTATGAAAGTAGCCGATGATACCTCACTTGTGAAGGAGTGTCATAAGGCATTTTCAGAGTTTGTAGAGATTGAGAGAAAGATAGAGGAGCTTAACCACCTAATAGCCACACGTGAGGATTACCACAGTGAAGAGTACGAACGACTACTAGTCAGATTGCACGAAGCCACGGAGTACTACCATACACACGGAGGTGATGAACGAGAGGGGCAAATCGAACGTGCTCTACTTGGTCTAGGCTTTAGGCGAGAGGAGTTCGATAGGCCAACTTCAAGTTTTTCGGGTGGGTGGCGTATGCGAATAGAACTAGCTAAACTGCTACTGAGTGCACCAAATGTACTATTGCTGGACGAACCTACCAATCACCTAGATATTGAGAGTATTCAGTGGTTGGAGGAGTACCTCGTAAATTTCTCGGGTGCAGTGCTATTAATCTCACACGATAAAGCATTTCTAGATAATGTTACCAATAGAACCATTGAGATAACACTTGGTAAGGCTATTGACTATAAAGCACCCTACTCGAAGTATCTAGAGTTGAGAGCCGAGCGTAGAGCACAACAGCAGGCTGCGTATGAGAATCAGCAGAAGATGATTGAGAAGACCGAAGAGTTTATCGAGAAGTTCCGCTATAAGCCAACAAAGAGCAACCAAGTGCAGTCCAAGGTCAAGCAGTTAGAGAAGATCGAACGCATAGAGATTGAGGAGCAAGATGTTGCAAAGATGAATATTCGCTTTCCTTCTGCACCTCGCTCAGGTCAAGTTGTTGTTGAGGCAAAGGATGCGGGGCATAGTTATGATGGGCAGAGGGTAATATTCAGTGATGCTGAGGTAGTGGTCGAGAGGGGGCAAAAGGTAGCACTTGTGGGTCGTAATGGCGAGGGTAAGACAACCTTTGTGCGAGCGATGCTAGGTGAATTTACTGCCTCAAAGGGTATTATTAAAACAGGCTATAATGTTAACGTTGGTTATTTTGCACAGAACCAAGATGATTTAATGAATGGCGAGTTTACTGTCTTCGATACACTAGATAGGGTAGCAGTAGGTGATATCCGAACAAGGCTAAGAGATATACTCGGAGCATTCCTATTCAGGGGAGAGGATATTGATAAGAAGGTAAAGGTGCTTAGTGGAGGTGAGCGTTCGAGATTAGCAATGGCACGTCTGATGCTTGAACCCTATAATTTACTGGTGCTCGATGAGCCTACTAACCATATGGATATGTTGAGTAAGGAGATACTAAAATTAGCACTCCAGAGGTATGATGGAACAGTAGTGGTTATCAGCCACGATAGAGAATTTCTGGATGGATTAGTAGATACGGTCTATGAATTTAGAGAGGGTAAGGTGAAGCAGTACCTAGGTGGTATCTATGACTTTATCACGGCAAGAAAATTAGAGGACATACGAGATATTGAGCGTAAGGTTGTAGTTAAGGAATCCAAAGCGCAGAGTAAGGAGCAACCCAACAAACAACCCCTCGAAAAAACTACTGTAAAGAAACCTCGAAATACTTACAAAATAGCTGAGGCAGAGAAACGTATCGAGGAACTGGAAGTAGAGATGGAAGGGCTAGAGGCGAAACTAGCTAACCCCGAGACATATAGCTCGGAGGTGTTGGAGCAGTGGCAATCTATAAAAGATGAGCTTGCGTTAAAGATGGCAGAGTGGGAAAAATTAATAGAGTAAACATTAAAACAAAATAGTGATGGATAATAAGCCAAGTTTTTTTAAACGTGCCTCCGATGCAGAGTCTCGTAATGATCGCCAAGTAGATAAACGTGAACTCCGTAGAGAGGAGCGTGAGCACCGTGGTGATCAGAAGTTTCGCCAACAATTTGAGAGTCGTGACAGAGAGCCACGTGAGCCACGTGAATCAGCTCCAAGGGGTAGTTATGTAGTACGTCAGGCAAGAGAAGAGGGCGACCGTGGAGGATTTGGTGGTGGCGACCGCCGTGATAGCCGTGATAGCAGAGGTGGCGACCGTGGAGGATTCCGTGGTGGTGATCGTCGTGATAGCAGAGGTGGCGACCGTGGAGGATT
>CAYJLU010000040.1:3122-13503 GCA_964371395.1 uncultured Rikenellaceae bacterium
CGTGATAGCAGAGGTGGCGACCGTGGAGGATTCAGAGGTGGTGACCGCCGAGAAAGTGCCTCAGGGCACTCAGAAGCTCCTAAGCGTAGAGAGGACAATGGGCAACCACGTGACTACAATGTGGGAAGAAAACCCCTTGCAATCCCTGAGAACCTAATCTTTGGTGTTCATCCAGTACGAGAAGCATTAGAGGCAGGCAAACAATTAGAGAAGCTATACACTATCAAGCGAGGTAATGAGAGCTTACAAGAGATTGAGCGTCTAGCAGAAGAGGCAGGGGTAGTTATTCAATATGTACCAACACCAAAACTCGATTATCTGTCAAAACTCAATAACCACCAAGGTGTAGTTGCAACTCTTGCAGAGATTGAGTATGCCGATATTGATGAGATACTTGAGCGTGAACCTAAGTTACTGTTGGTACTTGATGGTGTAACAGATGTTAGGAATTTCGGAGCAATTGCCCGTTCGGCAGAGTGTTCGGGTGTGGATGCTATAATTATATCGGCAAAGAATAGTGCGCCGATTAATGGAGAGGCTATGAAGAGCGCAGCAGGTGCTCTATCTCGTATTCCAGTGTGTAAGGTAGGCTCGCTTCGCAATACTCTAAAGACGATACAACTCTCTGGAGTACAGTTAGTAGCTGCAACCGAAAAGACTGAACAGACAATATTCGATATAGACCTTACAACTCCGACTGCTATTATTATGGGTTCTGAGCAGAAGGGTATCAGTGGTGACACTCTAAAACTGTGCGATCAGAAGGGTGCAATACCTCTACTTGGAAGTATAGAATCTCTTAATGTTTCAGCAGCAGCAGCGGTTATTCTTTTCGAGGTAATACGTCAACGTCGATAATTAAGAAAAGTGAGAAGAGGAGTTTATCACTTTTCTTAGGTTTATTAATTACTCTGTTAACTACCCTTTAGTAATTTTTCTAGTATATGTTTAGAGAAAAAGTGTAGAGAGTAATTAAAAATTTGGTAATCTGTATTAATATATATATCTTTGCAAGTCTTACCGTGTTGGAATCGGTCAAGTAACTATGTTTAACTAATTAAAAAAGGGTGCTCGGAGCTATTATTACGCTCCCAAACTTCCAAGGGCTACTCGCTATTAAACACTCAAAATGAGTACAGATCAAATTACAAACGCATCAGCAGACAATAATTCATTTGACTGGTCTGCATTTGAAACCGATGCATCTATCTATGGTGGTTCAAAAGAAGCTGTTAATGACCTTTACGACAGAACATTCAACGCTATTGAAGTTGACCAAGTTGTAGATGGAACAATCATCTCTAAGACTGACCGTGAGGTTGTAGTTAATATTGGCTATAAATCAGACGGTATTATTCCAGCATCTGAGTTCCGCTATGATACAGAGCTTAAAGCAGGAGATAAAGTTGAGGTGTACGTAGAGAGCACAGAGGATAAAGATGGTCAACTAGTGCTAAGTCACAAAAAGGCTCGCCAACTTAAATCTTGGGAGAAGGTTAGCGCAGCTCTTGAGGCTAATGAAATTATCAAGGGTCTTATCAAGTGCCGCACTAAGGGTGGTATGATTGTAGATGTATTTGGAATAGAAGCTTTCCTTCCAGGTTCACAAATTGATGTTAAGCCTATCCGTGACTACGATATGTATGTAGGAAAGATTATGGAGTTCAAGGTCGTGAAGATCAACCCAGAGTTCCGTAATGTTGTAGTATCTCATAAAGCACTTATCGAGGCAGAGCTTGAAATCCAAAAGCGTGAAATTGTCTCTAAACTTGAAAAGGGTCAAATCCTTGAGGGTATGGTTAAGAATATCACCAACTACGGTGTATTCGTTGACCTTGGCGGCGTAGACGGTCTAGTTCACATCACAGATCTTAGCTGGGGTAGAGTTTCTCATCCAGAGGAGGTTGTTGCACTTGACGAAAAGATCAACGTTGTTATCCTTGACTTCGACGAAGAGAAAAAACGTATCGCACTTGGTATCAAACAACTTACTCCACATCCTTGGGATGCACTTACCTCAGAGATTAACGTAGGTGATAAGGTTACAGGTAAAGTAGTGGTAATGGCTGACTATGGTGCATTTGTTGAGGTTGCCCCTGGTGTAGAGGGTCTAATTCACGTAAGCGAAATGAGCTGGAGCCAACACCTTCGCTCGGCACAAGACTTTATGAAAGTTGGTGACGAAGTTGAAGCAGTAGTTCTAACTCTTGACCGTGAGGAGCACAAAATGTCACTAGGTGTTAAACAACTATCAGAGGATCCTTGGGCTGACGTAGAGGTTAAATACCCAGTAGGATCTAAACACACTGCTAAAGTACGTAACTTTACTAACTTCGGTGTATTTGTTGAAGTAGAGCAAGGTATCGACGGACTAATCCACATCTCAGACCTAAGTTGGACTAAGAAGATCAAGCATCCATCTGAGGCAGCAACTGTTGGCGAACCAATCGAAGTTGTTGTTCTTGAGATCGACAAAGAGAACCGTCGCCTAAGCCTAGGTCACAAACAACTTGAGGCTAATCCTTGGGATCTTTACGAGACTCAATTCCGTCCAGATACAGTAGTATCGGGTACAATCACTGAGGTTAACGATAAAGGTGCACTAGTAACACTTGAGGGAGGTGCCGAAGGTTTTGCTCCAGCACGTGGTCTACAAAAGCAAGATGGTACAACACTTAAGGCAGGAGAATCTGCTGAGTTCCGTGTACTAGAGTTTGGTAAAGCAAACAAAAAGATTATCCTTTCTCACACTCGTGTATACGAAGAGGCAAAGATTAAGGAAGATCAAGTACGTGAGCAATCAACTCAAACTGCTATGAAACAAGTAGCCTCTCAAATCGAAAAGACTACTCTAGGTGACCTAGCTGGTCTTGCAGAGCTAAAGGCTAAGATGGAAGAAGATGCTAAGTAATTTTTAGTATTACTTTGAAGTCATAAATAAGTCAGGGAGTAGGTCGAGAGATTTACTCCCTGATTATTTGTATTTTACGGGCGTATTGTGCCTTGTAGGGTATAAAAAATGAAAAAAATATTCAAAAAAGTTTCAAAAAAATTTGGTGGAAAGAAAAAAGTGCCTTATATTTGCACTCGCTAAAGGGAACAAAGCTGGAGAGTTTTACAAAGGCAGCGTTACCATAAAGTAAATATGGCCCATTCGTCTATCGGCTAGGACGCTAGATTTTCATTCTAGTAAGAGGGGTTCGATTCCCCTATGGGCTACCAATCGAGAGAGCAAACAAAAATTGCGTTAGGCTCTCTCACTTTTTTTAAAGAAAAATTTAATAAAGCATTTTAAAGAAATGGCAAATCATAAATCAGCAAAGAAACGTATTCGTCAGACAGAAAAACGTCGTATCCGTAACCGCTATGCGCACAAAACTACTCGTTCAGCAGTTAGAGCACTAAGAGCTACAAGCGATAAAACTGCAGCGTCTACAATGCTTCCTAGAGTATTTGCACTTCTTGATAAACTAGCAAAACGCAATGTTATTCACGCTAACAAAGCAGCTAACCTTAAGAGTAGCCTTCAACTTCACGTTAACGCTCTATAAAGTATAGTAGAATAGCATAATCGAATTTCGAGCGATCTTACATCAAATGTAGGGTCGCTCTTTTGTTGTATTCTGATGATATTGAGTTTAGTTAATCTGTTTTTTTAGTGAGAATAAATATTTTTTTATATCTTTGTATTAGTGAAATAGTATCCTAGCAATAGGTAAGTGTCAACTAAATTACTGAAAATGAAATAATTTTACTAACTAATATCAAAAGAAATGAAGAAATTTTTCAATTTTTTAGCTGCAATTGCACTTGTTGCAATGGTGGCGGTAGGGTGTGAGAAGTCACCTTACGAAGTCGAAGAGGTTGTTCCGGGCGCAGGTGCAACTGTTCTATTTGCGTCAACAGGTTCAGAGGATGCCTCTACTCGTGTAAATTTGGAGGAGAGCACTGATGGTAGCTCTACGATTATCGTATCTTGGAGAAACAAGGGTGCTGATGATGTGGATAAGATTACCGTTTATGATGATAGTGGTGATAGAGTCGGAGATTTTACCTATGGTGGTACTGACGGAGAGAAGAGCGGGAAATTCACAGGCGACGCAGACTTATATGCAGGTATGAGCTATACAGCAGTATATCCAGCTAGTACTGCCTTAACGCTAACTGAGCGCAACGAAGAGGAGCTAGCATTTGCCGAGCAGACTCAGGCAGAACAAATTGCTGTTATTAACGATGCAGTTCGTATGAAAGCAGAGTTTACTTGTCAGGAAGATGTTACTCCTACTTTGAACT
The DNA here is from genome assembly GCA_964371395.1 of uncultured Rikenellaceae bacterium. Classification (GTDB taxonomy): domain Bacteria; phylum Bacteroidota; class Bacteroidia; order Bacteroidales; family Rikenellaceae; genus Mucinivorans. The sequence continues at coordinate 7,416 of CAYJLU010000040.1, forward strand.
TCACTCACGAGATGGCAATAGTAACCATTAATATTACTGGTCAGCCTAACAATAAGCCGCAGACCTTAACCTTAAAGAATAGCGCATCACCGAGTGATGTATATACTATTAGTTATTCAGCAGATGCAGTATCGGCAAATACTGATATAAGAACTTATATTGCTATACACCCACAGGCAGCGGGCAGTCGTACTCTAAATTTTGAGTTGGAGTACACCAATGGTCTATTCTGGGATTTCGAGGCTGATGTTACAATAGCATACGAAAAGGGTATGCGTTATAGTATGGGAGTTGATGATAGTCAAACTCTATATATCGCAACAGCAGATGAGCTAGCAGCTTTTAGAGATGACGTAAATGCAGGTCACACCTATGAGGGTCGTACAGTTGTACTAACCGACGATATTACCCTTTCGGGCGAGTGGACTCCGATAGGAACATATCAATCGCCAGATCTTCATAGTTTCAAGGGTACTTTTGACGGTGGAAACCATACTATCTCGGGGCTTACTATCACTAACGCAACAACTAATTATCAAGGTCTATTTGGTAATATATCTTATGGAGCTATTAAGAACGTAAAAATTTCCCAGCCTAATATTTCGTCAACTGAACAGTATGTTGGAGCAGTTGCAGGATATTTAATGGTATCGCCTATTGAAAACTGTGCTGTGATTGGAGGTTCGGTGAGTGGATATAGTCAAGTAGGTGGAGTTGTAGGAGATACTTGGAATGATTCACCTATTACCTCTTGTTACAACACAGCAGCAGTAACAGGAGTGGAATGGAGTGAGACAGGCGGTGTTGTGGGAGCTGCTTCTTCTTCAGTTACCTCTTGTTACAACACGGGAAAAGTAGTAGGGGGATCTCGTACAGGTGGCGTTGCTGGCTCAGCTAGTAAATTAGTTACCGATTGTTACAATACAGGAGAAATAGTAGGAGGATCGAATTATACTGGTGGCGTTGTAGGTTATTTAGATGTGTATTCTAGTTATAAAGAATATAACGTTACAAATTGTTATAACACAGGAAAAGTAAGTGGAGAAGATTATGTAGGTGGCATTATTGGTCAATTTAGTGCTTTACTTTCATCATATATCTATTCAGCATTATATTCAGTTAATCATTGTTACAACATTGGAGATGTAGCTGCGACAGGTGGTTACGTAGGTGGCATTGTTGGTTATTTAGGTGTTTCTCGCAGTGAACCTCTAGATATGGATTATTATTCTGTAGTAGAAGCTACCTCTTGTTATAATAAAGGAAATGTAAGTGGAGCTAGTTATGTAGGTGGTATTGCGGGTTTTTCTTCTACTTCAGCACGAATTATTCATTTATATTATGACCCAGATTCTGAATTTACTGCAACTGTTAAATCTTGTTATAACACAGGTAATGTTACAGCAACAGATAGATATGCTGGTGGTGTAGTTGGTTATCTTGAGAAAGATTCTGATTCTAGAGATACTAAATCTTATTTGATTTCGTGTTACAACACAGGAAATGTAAGTTCAACACAGTACTCAGGCGGAGTAGTGGGTATATCTGATAGTTATGATATAGATAACTGTTTCTACCTTGCGGGTTCAGCTACGGTAGGTACCGGTTTTGGAACAGATGTAACGACAGAAATTACAACTGTTCAGGGTTTCAATGACTTAGTTGGTGCAACTGATGGTCTGCCATCAGCCGACTTTACAGTGGGTAATCCAGAGGCGACACGCTTACCACAGCTTATGGGCGAGAACATAGAGTGGGAAGACCCAATTTTGGCGGATCTTGTTATCTCGGATCTTGCTGGACTAATAGCCTTTAGAAATGCTGTAAACGCTGGTACCACCTATGAAGGACTCACAGTACTTCTAACTAAGAATATTACACTCTCAGGTCAATGGACACCGATAGGTAATGCTTCTAATACATTCAAAGGTACTTTTGACGGTGACAACAACACTATCTCAGGGCTAACCATTACCAACGCTACTGCTGATTATCAAGGTCTCTTTGGTTTCATTAGTACTGCAACTATAAAGAACATTAAGATTTCAAACCCACAGATTACCTCAAACAAAAGTAATGTTGGCGCAGTGGTAGGAATTGCAGGTAGTTCAACCATTGAAAACAGCGCAGTAATTGGCGGCTCGATAAGAGGTGTAGGTTTTGTAGGCGGAGTTGTGGGACAGTCTTCTTCTTCTTCTATAACCTCTTGTTATAACACAGCTACGGTGAATGCAACAAGCGTTAGTGCTGGCGGAATTGCAGGACAAGCTGGTTATTCTTCTTCGGTGAGGACTTGTTACAATACTGGTTCAGTGACTGCATCTACTTATGCTGGTGGAATTGCTGGACAGACTAGAGGTTCTTCTTCTGTGACTTCTTGTTACAACAAAGGAAATGTGACGATAACTGCAATATCGTATTGCGGTGGAATTACTGCTGCTGCTGATGAATCTTCAGTGACATCTTGTTATAACTTAGGAGCATTGACTGGGTATTTACATCCTACCGGTGCAATTGTTGGGCAAGTGTCTTCTGCTAGCTCTAGAGTTAGTAACAGCTTCTTCTTAACAGGAAAAGGAAGTGCAGCAGTTGGTTCATACTCTTCTACTGCAAGCTCATCGCAGGTTACTAACTCAAGCGTAGTTACATCAATATCTCTGCTTAATGGCAAGGTTGGTGCGACTAATGGTCTGCCATCAGCTGACTTTACTAAGGGAGCTAACCAAACCACACAGATGCCATACCTAGGTATTGGTGGTGAGGGTACAGGATTAACACTATAATATTTATACTCACCCTTAGTGTTTAAAACATTCTAAAGGTGAGTATTTAATACCATAATTTTAGAGAGACGAGTGTGCTCTAGCTAACTTATAGCTAGAGTATTCTCGCCTCTCTTTTTATACCCACTCATACACAAAAGAGGATGTTTTGATTGAATTCGAGACATCCTCAATATATTTATTCTGTTTGTAATTAGTGAATTAACTAAATATTGTAAACGTATTAGGGGTGAATAATTTGTAAATTTCTGTTTTTTTTATATCTTTACCTTTGTGTATTACAGTGTTTTCTATCGAAGTAATATCAATTTAGTTAGAGATAGACAATTAATTTTATAAACTTAAAGTTAGATTATAATGAAAAAAACTTTCAACTTTTTAGCAGTCATTACGCTTATTGCAATGGTAGTTGTGGGGTGTAAGAAATCTCCTCACGATAATGAAGAAGTTGTACCGGGTGCGGGTACTGCTGTTTTATATGCGTCGACTGAATCCTATGAGGCCGATACACGTGTACATCTCGAAGATAACAATGGTACTGGGGAAACCGTACGCCAAATCTCTACAACTTGGAGAAATGACGCTGAGTCAATCGACAAGATTACCATCTATAATGAAGCAGGAAACAGAGTAGGCGACCTTACCTACGAAGGCGAGGATAATGCTACTAGCGGCAAATTTAGTGGTGACGTAGAGTTAAAAGCAGGCGATAGTTACACTGCTGTATATCCATCAAGTGATGCTCTTACTCTTACTGCACGTAACGCTGAGGCTTTAGATTTCGCAGAGCAGACACAAGCGAGCCAAATTGCTATTATAAACGATGCAGTACGTATGAAAGCAAAGTTTGAGTATGATGCCAAGGGCACTACAATAACTTTTGAGAATGAAATGGCTATTGTATCTATCGATATTGTAGGTCAGCCGAACAGCAAGCCACAGACTCTAACCTTTAGTAATGGTGCTGAGGATGTGTATGTAATAAACTATTCAGCAGATGCAGTATCAGCAAACTCAGCTATTAGAACCTATATCGCCGTACATCCAGTATCTAACACAGCGGAGCGTACACTAAACTTTAAGTTAGTTTACACTAATGGTCTAGATTGGGAGTTTGAGAAATCAACAGCTAGGACTTTTGAAGCAGGTATGATTTATACTATGCCAGTTGGTAATGATCAGGCTCTATATATCTCAACAGCTGAAGAGCTAGCAGCCTTTAGAGATGACGTAAACGCAGGTCACGACTATAAGGGTCGTACAGTTGTACTAATTGATGATATTACCCTTTCGGGCGAGTGGACTCCGATAGGTCTACACAAAAGTAGTGCAGAAATAAATTCATTTCGAGGTACCTTTGATGGCGGAAATCACACTATCTCAGGATTAACGATTACTAGTTATACAACTGAATATTCAGGTTTTTTTGGTTTTATATCAGATGCAACTATTAAGAACATAAAGATTTTAGAGCCTCAGATTTCGTTAGATGAAGGTGTTGTTGGCGCACTTTCTGGAACTGCATATTATTCACAAATTGAGAATTGCGCAGTAATTGGCGGCTCAATCAAAGGAAGAAGTTCTGTTGGTGGACTTCTTGGGTCTATTCATTCTTCTGCTAATTTATCTTCTTCGATAAACTCTTGCTACAACACAGCAGCAGTGAGTGGAAATCTTGAAGTTGGTGGTATCGTCGGAGTTACAGTTCAAAATACAATTACGATTACATCTTGTTACAATACTGGCGTAATATCAGGAAATTATCATATCGCTGGGATTGTAGGTAATTGTCAAGGAGAAATGAATTCTTGCTACAATGTTGGTATAGTCTCAGGAAGTGATTTTGTTGGTGAAATTGTAGGTACGTTAGGCGACGAAGCATCTGCCGCTACAAATTGCTTCTACCTAAGCGGAACAGATAATTCAGCTGTTGGAAGTTATGAAGCAGAGTCTCAGGTAGTTAATTGTATTGATGTTGCAACAGTCCAAGGGTTAAATGACTTAGTTGGAGCAACAGATGGTCTATTGAGTGGTGAGGGTAACTTCTCAAAGGGTAACCCACCAGCTGACCACTTACCAAAGCTTAATGACGAAAACATTGAGTGGGAAGACCCAGTGCTAGACCTATATATATCGAACGAAGAGGAGCTAAAGGCATTTAGAGATGCAGTAAATGATGGCGATACATTCGAGGGTAGAAATATAATTGTTAAAAGCAATATCTCTCTAACAAGCCAGTGGACTCCGATAGGTAATAGTCTTAATATGTTCAAGGGTAACTTTGACGGTGGCAATCATAATATCGACGGGCTAATCATCACAGATGCAAAATCTCATTATCAAGGTTTATTTGGATTCATAGAGGGTGCGACCATTAAGAATCTATCGATTATAGAGCCACAGATTTTATCAACAGCAAATATGATTGGTGCGCTGGTAGGCCAAATGTTTTCTTCATCAACTATTGATCATTGTTCGGTAATTGGCGGTTCTATAATTGGAAATGAATGTGTTGGTGGTTTGGTCGGTCTCAGCACAGGTGCAAATACAATGATAAATAGTTGTTACAACACTGCGACAGTTAGTGGAGCTAAAGCAGTTGGCGGAGTTGCAGGTATTGCTACTAATATCACCTCTTGTTATAATGCAGGAGCAGTTATAGCAGCTGGAGATAATATTGGAGGAATCGCAGGTGTATTGGATGGAGTTCTAATCTCTTCTTACAACGTAGGTTCGGTTAGAGGAGCTTCTTATATAGGTGGACTAGTAGGTGCTCTGTATTTAAGTGAATCTAAAATTACAGATTGTTTCTCCCTTGAGGGGATTGCTAAGGCTGCTGTTGGCGGTTACTATGACAGTGCAAATGAAATTCAAGTTACGAATGTGGCTAAACTCCCAACAGTTCAGGCATTAAACGATTTAGTTGGAGCTGCCAATGGTCTACCCTCAGCTGACTTTACTAAGGGTAACCCATCAGAGAGCAATCTACCTCACCTTAGGAACGAAAACCTACCGTGGGAAGATCCAAAACCGGGGCTATACATCTTTGATGAGCAAGATCTAATAGACTTTAGAGAGGCAGTCAATAGAGGTGAAACCTTTGAGGGTCAAACTATAATACTAGGTACTGATATCACACTAAAAAAAGAGTGGATTCCAATTAGTGAAAACCCTAATTACTTTAAGGGTACTTTCGACGGCGGAAATCACACTATCTCAGGTCTAACTATTACTGATGCCACGACAGATTATCAAGGTCTCTTTGGTTATGTAACTGATGCAACGATAAAGAACGTAAATATTTA
>CAYJLU010000041.1:0-5363 GCA_964371395.1 uncultured Rikenellaceae bacterium
CACACTCCCATCGACTCACACTCCCATCGACTCACACTCCCATCGACTCACACTCTGAGAGAGAATGTGGAAGGTTAGTTGCCCTGTTCGCTGAGGAATTTTAATCGAACTAATCTGATTTCAGTTGTAGTGTAGTCACCACCAAGTTCTGCTTCAGCAGCCTCGACACTATCGCTCTCTGCCTCCTCGGTAAAGTACTCAATAATATCCTCTACTTTATCCTCATCTACATTATTTTGTATATAGTAGTTCAGGTTTAGGCGTGTTCCAGCATTGACAATTGCTTCAAGCTCCTGAAATAACTCATCCTCGCTCCATCCCTTGCTCTGAGCTACATCCATCAGATCCATATGCCTATCAATTGATTGAATCAAAAAGACCTTACCTGCACTCTTATTAGCAACGCTCTTAACCACCATATCTTGCGGACGTTCAACACCTCGCTCCTCTACATACTTTGAGATTAGGTCGAGGAATGGAGCACCAAATTTTTTCGCCTTGCCCATACCAACACCGACTATCTTACACATATCCTCCAATGTTACAGGATATTGAATAGCCATATCCTCAAGGCTCTGCTCTTGGAAAATGACAAATGGCGGCAGTGACCTCTTCTTTGCTATCTCTCGACGTAGTAGTTCAAGCATTTTGTATAGTTCCATATCAGCCGCTCCACTACCCGCACTTCGCCCAACTGCTACCTCATCAATGTTATCGCTTGAGACCTCAAACTCTCTATTTGCTCCAACGGATATAGTATATGGGCTATTTAAGTACTCCTTGCCCTTAACACTAAGGGATAGTGCACCGTAATTCTCAATATCTTTATCCAGTAGCCCCTCAAGCTCCGCAGCACGAATAACCGCACGGTAGAATAGCTCTCCCTTAGCCTCGCCTTTGCCAAACTCATCTAATGAGTTATGTCCATAAGTCTTAACTAAGTTAGTTTGCTTACCCATAAGTACAGTGATTATATAATCTGCCTTTTGGTTCTCGCCCACTGCCACTATTGTTTTGAGTGCCACTTGTATCTCAGCTGTTGCATTCTCCTGTATCACAGGATTTAAACAGTTATCGCAACTGCCGCAATTCTCCCTAGGATACTCCTCTCCAAAGTAATGCATTAGAATTTTGCGCCTACAAATCGTGCTTTGGGCATACTCCATAGTTTCACTAAGGAGTAGTCCACCAATTTCTTGCTCCGAGATGGGCTTACCCTGCATAAACTTTTCGAGCTTCTGAATATCCTTATACGAATAGAAAGTAACGCAATTACCCTCGCCACCATCTCTACCAGCTCTACCAGTCTCTTGGTAGTAACCCTCAAGACTCTTAGGAATATCATAGTGTATAACAAATCTCACGTCTGGCTTATCGATACCCATACCAAAAGCAATGGTTGCCACAATAACATTAACCTCCTCCATCAGGAATTTATCTTGGTTTTCCGCTCGTGTAGCCGCATCAATACCAGCGTGGTAAGGCAGTGCCTTAATATCATTTACTATGAGTAATTCGGCTAGTTCCTCAACCTTTTTTCTCGACAAACAGTATATAATACCGCTCTTTCCCTCATTGTTTTTGATATATTTAATAATTTCCCTCGAAGCAGATACTTTAGGGCGCACTTCATAGTATAGATTCTCTCTATTAAATGAGCTTTTATATACATCGGCACTTTGCATTCCGAGGTTTTTTTGGATATCAGCCTGTACCTTTGGAGTAGCCGTAGCAGTTAGTGCAATAATTGGGGCTTGTCCAATTTCGGAAACAATTGGCCGAATTCGTCGATACTCAGGTCTAAAATCGTGCCCCCATTCAGAGATACAGTGCGCCTCGTCTATTGCATAGAATGACACTTTCACTCGTCTTAGAAGTTCAATATTTTCCTCCTTAGTAAGTGATTCGGGGGCAAAGTATAGTAACTTTGTTCTGCCTAAGAGCACATCCTCCCTCACACTATTTGCTGCGCTCTTACTAAGAGATGAATTGATAAAGTGTGCAACCCCATCTTGAGCCGAAATTGAGCGAATAGCATCAACTTGGTTCTTCATCAACGCAATAAGAGGCGAAATTACGACAGCTACACCTTCGAGCATTAGGGCTGGAAGTTGATAGCAAAGTGACTTTCCGCCGCCAGTAGGCATTAGTACAAAGGTATCGTTACCCGCAAGTATATTGCGGATTACGGCCTCTTGATTACCCTTAAATGCGGTAAAGCCAAAATAGTTCTTAAGTGCGTCGTAAACACTATCTTTTTCTCTCGTTGCCACTGTATTTCTATTAAAATATATATTAAAGTTACACTTTTTTTCTTAAAAAATGCTAAATTTGCGAAAAAAAATTGTGAATAATACACCAAACATATCAACTCTTCTAGATTTCGCACGCTCCGTAGCTATTGCGGAACGCTCTGCTATTGAACAAATTACACACTATATTGATGATAGTTTTATTGAAATTGCATCGATTATATATAATTCTTCATCACGATTAATTATTACTGGTATAGGTAAGAGTGCAATTATTGCTCAAAAAATTGTTGCTACTCTCAATTCAACTGGTACTCCTTCTGTATTTTTGCACGCTGCCGATGCTATTCACGGCGATTTAGGTATAGTCCAAAGCACCGATATTGTTATGTGTATCTCGAAGAGTGGGAACTCTCCAGAGATTCAGGTTCTCGTTCCATTAATAAAACGAATGGGAAACGTAGTTATTGCTATGGTAGGTAATATAGGTTCACACTTAGATAGAGCCGCCGACTATACTATCAATACTACTGTGGATTGTGAGGCGTGTCCTAACAATCTTGCCCCTACATCGAGCACTACTGCTCAATTAGTTATGGGCGACGCACTAGCTATGACACTGCTTAAGATGAGAGGGTTTACTGCCGAGGATTTTTCTAAATTTCATCCCGGCGGAGCACTTGGTAAGAAGTTATACACTAGAGTCGAGGATATTATTACAGATAGTAGACCTATGGTATATCAAGATGACACACTCCAGAGAGTTATCATTGAGATTAGTAGTGGACGACTTGGAGCCACAGCTGTTGTGGATAGTCAGGATATAGTAGTTGGAATAATTACCGATGGCGATCTAAGGCGTATGCTTGAGAAACAAAGAGACTTCCAGAACCTTACAGCACGAGATATTATGACCTGTTCACCTAAAAGCGTCCAAGCAGATACTCTTGCCATTGAAGCGTACAATACTATGGAGAGTAATAAAATTACTAACCTTGTGGTGCTTAATGACCACAGGTATGTCGGAATACTACATCTTCACGATATCCATCGAGGGGGAGTTGTATAGAGTAATTTGTGTTTAAGAGTAAGATTAAAGTATATAAAATATAAAAGAATTAAACTATGAAACCACTAAGAACAAAGTTAGCGAAGTTCGATACACCACAAAAGCTAAAGGATCAAGGTATATATCCATATTTTCGTGCTATTGAGAGCGAACAGGATACCGAGGTAATTATTGGAGGGAAAAAAGTGCTTATGTTTGGTAGCAATAGTTACCTAGGGCTTACTAACCATCCAAAGGTTATTGAGGCATCGATTGACGCTACTCGTAAGTATGGAACGGGGTGTGCAGGCTCTCCATTCCTAAATGGAACTCTATCAATCCACAAAGAACTAGAAGAGAAGCTCGCTCACTTAGTAGGCAAAGAGGAAGCATTACTCTACTCTACTGGTTTTGGCGTTAATTTAGGTACAGTTTCGTGTCTTACTGGCAGGGAGGACTATATAATCCAAGATGAACTTGACCACGCCTCGATTATTGAGGGTCGTAGGTTGAGTTACTCAAATATTCTGAAGTTCAAACACAATAATATGAACTCGCTAGCTAAGATACTATCAATGTGCGATTACGATAAGGTAAAGCTAATTGTGGTTGATGGAGTATTCTCGATGGAGGGCGACGAGGCACCACTAAACGAAATCATTGCACTTGCAAAGAAGTATAAAGCAGATGTATTTGTGGACGAGGCACACTCATTAGGAGTCTTTGGTGATAGTGGTAGAGGTATCTGTAATCAGTATGGAGTAACTGATGATGTTAGCTGTATAATGGGTACATTCTCTAAGTCATTTGCATCGATTGGTGGTTTCCTTGCAACTGATAAAGATACGGCGAACTTCCTGCGTCATAACTCTCGCTCGTATATATTCTCGGCAAGTATCACTCCGGGAGCAACTGCGGCTGTTAGCACTGCAATCGACATTATGCTCAGTGAACCAGAACGTATAAAGCACCTTTGGGACCTTACTCACTATGCGCTTAAGGGATTCAAGGAGATGGGCTGCGAGGTAGGACATACTACAACTCCAATTATTCCGCTATTTATACGTGACAATGTCAAAACGTTCCAGATTACTCACGAACTTTTTGATGAGGGTCTTTTTGTTAATCCAGTAGTATCGCCAGCAGTAGCACCTGATAGCACGCTTATCCGCTTCTCGTTTATGGCAACCCATACATTCGAGCAGATTGACTACGCCTTCGATAAGATTGAAAAGACATTCAAACGTCACGGTATACTATAAAACTGTAAACTTTTTTACACATAAATGGCAGAAGAAAAAAAACTAAAGCTGTGGACGCAAGATCTCGTTAAGAAGTACAAGAGTCGTACTGTTGTAAACGAGGTGTCAATTCAGGTTGAGCAGGGCGAGATTGTGGGATTGCTGGGACCTAATGGTGCTGGTAAAACAACTACGTTCTATATGACAGTAGGGCTAATTCGCCCTAATAAAGGCAAGATATTCCTAGATGATCAGGATATAACCAAAGACCCTGTATATAAACGTGCCCAAAAGGGAGTTGGATACCTAGCTCAGGAGGCTTCGGTATTCCGCAGGCTCACTGTCGAAGATAATATTCGTGCAGTACTCCAGATGACTAACTACTCGAAGGAGTATCAAAAGGAGCGTTTAGAGTACCTAATCAAGGAGTTCTCGCTTCAGAAGGTACGCAAAAACCTAGGACAACAACTCTCAGGGGGAGAGCGTAGGCGTACCGAGATTGCACGAGCAGTGTCGATAAACCCTAAATTTATTTTGCTCGACGAGCCATTTGCTGGTGTAGACCCTATTGCAGTTGCAGAGATTCAAAGCATTGTATCCTCACTAAAAGAGTTGGGTATTGGAGTTATCATCACCGACCATAATGTGCACGAAACACTCTCGATTACCGATCGAACCTATATTCTGGTCGAGGGTAAGGTTATTCGTGAGGGTACTGCCGAGATACTTGCTGCCGATGAGTTTGTACGAAAGGTGTATCTTGGGCACGACTTTGAACTACGAAAATAGCCCCCCCTCCAGTAAAAGCGGAGGTATCTCAAC
>CAYJLU010000041.1:5463-12759 GCA_964371395.1 uncultured Rikenellaceae bacterium
AAGAACTATCTCAACGAAGAGTTCTATTGCTTAGTAACTAAACGAGCTTCCGCCTAGAAACTCTCGTAGCAAGGAGTTATTCGGAATTTTATCGACAGGTATATGCACGAAATACTCTAAAAAACTGAGCAATCTGCGAGCCTCATAGTACTGCTCGGAGCCAGCCTCAATATCTCTAAGTAGCGGCTCGGCGTAGTGTCTAAGTATCGAGAATTCAAATAGTAGAGCGGTGTTAAACATAGCGTCTGCTTGCTCCTGATATGGAAAGATATGTCGTTGTTCGCCTCGCTGTACGCTAGCCCACTGAGTAATAGTATCGGCTGCCGACTTTCCTCTGAAGTTATGGTCACGGACAATTCGGCGCAAAAGGCGATTGTCGGAGGTATGAATAATTGCGGTACTGTCGATTGAAAGTGCTGTAAGCGCCGAAACATATATCAAGAACTTGTCCCTACGGGCTATTGTTGCACTAAGTCGTGGATTTAACCCGTGTATGCCCTCAATTAGAAGTATTGAGCGTTTAGATAGCTTAACTATATCGCCTACTCGCTTTGAAACACCCTCAACAAAGTTAAAACGTGGAAGTTGCACCTCTTGACCACTCAGCAAACTGTGTAGGTCATCGTTAAATTCATCTAGATCGAGTGATTCGAGACATTCAAAATCATACTCTCCATTTTCATCCAGCGGGGTTTTACTACGCTCCACGAAGTAATCGTCAAGGGATATACGCCTAGGCTCTAACCCAAGTATTGATAGTTGCGTGGATAGCCTCTTTGCAAATGTAGTTTTTCCACTACTGCTAGGTCCAGCAATAAATACTAGTCGTAGTCCGTCTTGCTGCTGCTGTGCATATATCTTGTCGGCTAGTTCGGAAAATCGTTTCTCCTGCAACCCCTCTCCTAGATTGACAATCTCATCGCCCTTTCCAGCCCTTATCTTTGAATTTAATGCCCCTACGGTAGGCACACCCATAACATCTAACCACTTCTCATTGCGCCTAAACTCTTCATATAGCTTAGGTAGTTCAACGAGGGTTTGTACGCTGTATGGATCCTCTTTAGTGGGTAGCAGCAGAGCCATTCCATCCTCTAGGGCACGAAGTTCAAAGTGCGAGGCTACCGCTGTTGAGTGTAGTAGTGCTCCATATAGATCACCTCTATACCCTTCAATATTGTATAGCTCTAGGTAGTAACTCTTCTGTGAGGAGTGTAGCTCCAGTTTTTTTCTATCGCCCTGTGTCGAGAATATATCAATAGCCTCAGCAAAGCTAACTCTGTTGTGTGAAATGGTCAAAGAATTTGCAACTAAATCTCTAATTCTCAGCTCTATTGTTTTAATATCCTCTGTGGTAATACTACGCCCCTCCAACTTACAGAAGTAACCACTGCCCATTGGGTGAAGAACGATAAGTTCAGTACCTAACAACTCTCGGGTTACATATCCTAACATAAAGATTAGTGTTCGAGCATATACTCTTTGCCCCTCGGCTGAACTACGCTCAATAAATCGAATAGTGTGTGGACTATATACTTCAGTTTGCAGAGTGTGTGCCACACCATCAATATATGCGGCAACGTACTGCTCTGGATTCTCTAGTTCTGCAAGTAGCTCTAGTAGCGTTATCCCTGTGTTGACTTGTACACTTTTGCCACTATTTTCTATATGTATATCTATCATCGTTTAGAATTTTATATCCACCTATATTTTAGTTACAGAAGCGGAGAGCAAAGCCTTGCTGCCGCCTCCTTGAAGTTATCCTTACGCTTTCGCCCCTCCCACCACTTTAGAGTTATTACTCTAGAGTCGTTGAGGTCATTTATTAGATTCAACTCCATCTGCTGTGCAATTTCTCGATTATATATCATCGCTGTAATCTCAAAGTTGTCCTCTAGGCTGCGGTTATCCATATTTGCAGAGCCTACCGAACAGAACGTTCCATCAATAACCATTATCTTGCTGTGGTTAAAGCCTTTCTCGTATAGGTATAACTTCACCTTAGCCTCTAGTAGCTCTGTGAAATAGGAGCGAGTAGCCCAATGAACTAGTTTATAGTCAGACTTTGCTGGAATAATAATCCGCACATCAACTCCACTAAGTGCTGCAACCTTTAGAGCAGTTAGTAATGCTTCGCTAGGTAGGAAGTATGGGGTCGAAATATAGATATACTCCTTAGCTCTAGCTATTGCCGCAAAGAATCCCTGCATAATTGCTGCAAACTCACTATCGGGTCCCGATAGCGCAAGTTGGCAGGCACACTTATTAAAGTCTGCACTATTGAGCGGTGGGAAGTAATTAGCGGTAGCCTGCACAATCTCCTTAGTGGTAGCATACCAATCGGTAAGGAATGTGGCTTGGAGCATACGCACCGCCTCGCCTGTAATTCTAAGGTGAGTATCACGCCATATTCCTTGTTTAGTACCATCAATATACCTCTGTGCAAAGTTAAGCCCTCCCATAAAGCCTACCTTGCCATCAACTACAATTATCTTGCGGTGATTACGATAGTTTGCCTTGCTGGTAAGGTATGGAAAGACCACAGGCATAAAGCTCCCAATTTTAACTCCTGCTCTCTTCAGCTTCTTGCGATAGGAAAGTGGTAGCGACCACGAACCCACATCATCGTAAAGGAACCGAACCTCAACTCCCCTCTGAGCCTGAAAGCATAGAAGTTCAGAGAGTTCTCTTCCTAGTTCATCATCCTCGATAATGTAGTATTCAAGATGGATATGGTGTTTGGCGTGAATAATAGCATCAAAAATAGCAGGAAATGTCTGCGAACCATTATTAAGGATCTCGATGGTGTTATTGGTCAGCAGTGGTGTATTGCTATTGTGTAGCAATAGTTTAATTATATCTAAGTGTGGGCTAATCGCTTCGCCCTCTAGTTGATCTATATGTTTCAACTGCCACTTTGTGAATAGTTCTATACGTTTTAGATTTCTAAGGCCTTTGAGATTAAATAACTTTCTTTTGCGGTAGCTCTGACCAAAGAAGATAAAGAAAATAAGTCCAATGACAGGAAGTAGCACTAGTACAACTATCCAACTAAGTGCTTTTGTTGGATCTCGTCTCTCGTAAAGAACGGTATATACCGAGGCGATGACTTGCAGAGAATAGAGTGCAAGTAGTATATAGGATATATAGTTCCATAGTTCCATAGTAGGACAAAGATATATATTTTTTCTGTGCCAACAACTCTTATAGTACTCTAAAACAATATAAATTTTCAGAATTACGACCAAAAAATACAGAATGATAAAAAATGGTGGTTAAATGTTGTATAATTCAAAATAACTTTTATATATTTGTATTGGTGCTAGGGTGTGTAATAACTAAAAAACATCTTATCATATACCATTTAACAATAGAAAGTAAGTATTAACAACAAACTATATAATAGAAGAATAATGAATGAAGAGATTAAAGAGGTGGTAGTCCGCTTCTCTGGAGACTCTGGAGATGGTATGCAGCTTACAGGTATGCTATTCAATGATGCCTCCGCACTTGATGGGAATTCAACCTCTACCTTTCCAGACTTTCCTGCCGAGATACGTGCTCCGCAAGGTACCATTGCTGGAGTTTCAGGCTTTCAAGTTCACCTAGGTAGTGTACCGGTACTAACGCCTGGAGATAGTTGCGATGTGCTAGTAGCAATGAACCCTGCCGCTCTAAAAGCTAATGTTAAGTGGCTTAAAAGGGATGCAACTATTATCTGCGATGCCGATAGCTTCTCGCTTAGAGATTTGCAAAAGGCGCAATTTACTACCGAAGAACCATTTAAAGAGTTGGGGATTGAGGACTATAACATTGTTATATGCCCTATTACAACTATGACAAAAGAGGCTCTAAAGGATAGTGGGCTAGATAATAAGAGTATAGTGAAGTGTAAGAATATGTTTGCACTAGGTATATGCTACTATCTATTCGATAGAAATACGAACCATACTTTTTCATATTTCGACAAGAAGTTTTCAAAGAAGCCTGCAATTGCAGAGGCAAATAAAATAGTTCTTACCGCTGGCATTAACTACGCAGGCAATACCCACCAATTCGCAAATCGCTACCTACTCTCAAAGGCAAAACTCTCAAAGGGTAAGTATCGTTCAATTACAGGTAACCAAGCCACAGCGTGGGGGCTTATCGCCGCTAGCGAGAAGTCAGGTAGACCTCTATTCTGTGGTTCGTACCCTATTACTCCTGCAACTGCCATACTCGAAGAGCTTGCAAAACGTAAGGATTTAGGTGTGAAGACACTTCAGGCTGAGGACGAGATTGCAGGTATTTGTACATCTATCGGTGCAGCATTCGCAGGTAACTTTGCCGTTACGACTACCTCTGGTCCGGGGCTATCTCTAAAGAGTGAGGCATTAGGTCTAGCTGTAATGACTGAGTTGCCTCTAGTTATTGTAGATGTTCAACGTGGTGGCCCTTCAACGGGACTACCAACCAAGACTGAACAAGCTGACCTAGACCAAGCACTATATGGCAGAAATGGCGAGTGCCCAATAGTGGTTACAGCTGCACGTACTCCATCGGAGTGCTTCGATGCCGCATTTACCGCAGGGCGTATTGCTCTTGAGCATATGACTCCAATTATCCTACTAACAGATGGCTTTATCGCAAATGGCTCAGAGCCGTGGAAGATTCCATCTATGAGGGACTATCCTCAGATAAACCCACCTATTGTTAGTGAAAAGCCAGAGGGTGGATATATGCCATATAAAAGAGACGAGGAGAAACTAGCTAGAGGTTGGGCACTACCCGGTACCGTTGGACTAGAGCACCGCATCGGTGGGCTTGAGAAGGACTTTACCACAGGTGCCGTATCGCACGATCCTGAGAATCACCAGAAGATGGTAGAGATTCGTGCCCAAAAGGTCGCTAGAGTTGCTGATTATATGCCTGAGGTTGAGCTATATGGCGACAAGGAAGGCGAACTGTTAGTAGTAGGCTGGGGAGGTACATTTGGACACCTACGTACAGCTGTCCAAGAACTTAGAGCCGAGGGTAAGAGCGTCTCGCATTGCCACTTCGATCTTATCAACCCACTACCTCGTGGTACATTCGAGGCACTATCTGCATTTAAGAAAATTGTGGTCTGTGAATTAAATATGGGGCAGTTTGCAAACTACCTGCGCCAAAACTTCCAAGAGTTCACCTACGATCAATTCAATAAAGTGCAGGGGCTTCCATTTACCATCGACGAACTAACCTATAAGTTTAATTCACTTCTCAAGTAATTTGTAGAAATATTTTGACAATATAATTAGATTAAAATCAACGAAATGAAATATACAGCTCAAGACTTTAGAAGCGATCAAGAGGTGAAGTGGTGCCCGGGATGTGGTGACCACGCTATCCTTAGCTCGGTTGCAAAAGCACTACCTGAAGTTGCCGAAGCACTGAACTATACACACCAACGTTTCACTTTTGTAAGTGGTATCGGTTGCTCAAGTCGCTTTCCATACTATATGCAAACCTATGGATTTCACAGTATCCACGGTCGTGCAGCAGCAATATCTACTGGTGTGAAGGTAGCTAACCCAACACTCTCGGTGTGGATGGCAACGGGTGATGGTGACTCACTTGCAATTGGTGGTAACCACTTTATTCACGCAGTAAGGCGTAATATTGATATAAATATTATGCTCTTTAATAACCAAATTTATGGACTAACAAAGGGTCAATACTCTCCTACTTCACCTATTGGCAAGGTAACAAAAACTTCGCCATACGGTACTGTGGAGCACCCGTTTGAACCCGGCGAAATGGTGATGGGTGCACGTGGTACATTCTTTGCTCGATCGGTTGATATTGATATTAACCTCACAAAAGAGTGTCTAGTGGCATCTGCACTACACGATGGTACATCGGTTACTGAGATTCTCCAAAACTGTGTTATCTTCAATGATAAAGTATTCGATATACTTATGAAGAAGGAACTTAGAGAGGAGAATACCATAGTGCTTCGTCACGGCGAGAAGATGATATTTGGCGCAAAAAAAGATAAGGGACTTATTCTAGCAGGTAGGAGACTAAAGGTTGTTAAGGTTGGTGAGGGTGGACACTCAATTCACGATATACTAACTCATAATGCTCAGGACAAGGACCCTGGGGTTCATATGATGCTTGTTAATATGAAGAGTCCTGAAATGCCAATAGCACTGGGGGTGATACGTGATGTTAAGGATCAAACCTATGATGACTGTGTCAGAGATCAACTCATTGAGGTAGGCTCACACGCTAGGATATTTAATATGGATGGACTACTCAACAGTGGTGATACTTGGGAGGTTGAATAATGAGGAAATTGGGATGTTTGGTGTTAGTTGTAGTGTTTTGCTATATAGCATACTCGACTAACCCAACTGAGAAGGAACATATTGAGAACGCATACTCGGTGCTCAAGGAGCACGGTATTGACAATTACGGCATAAATAGCGATTACCTTACAATAGGCCAAGGACTATTAGGCAAAGAGCAAATGGATGTATTTCTAGAGAACTTTGTACATAGACGAAATTACTTACTATTCTCGCTCACAGAGGTCGACATTAACGGCAATAAAGAGATAATAGCCATTGGACTCTTTGGCAAGTTATGGAATATTGGTGATATTGTTGGATTAGCCCAAGGTGCAAAGAGCTGGGTGGATGAGCAAATTAATGGTATGTAAAGCGAGTAGAGGTGTAATTTGAGGGGTGGACGTATGTAATCAGAGATGGATGTGTGGCAAGGTTTTTGCGTGAGATAAATAAAGAAGTGTGTAAATAATATTTATTATTATTTGGTAATTAATGTTAATTTCACTATCTTTGTAACATAAAATAGTAATAACACAAAAAAACAAATGAAACTATGGAACTAAAAATGAACACACTACTATCTGACCTTGTAGTAGTTTACCACAAATTACAAAATTTTCACTGGTATGCAAAAGGTAAGAACTTCTTTAATGTTCACGTTAAACTAGAGGAGTTGTATAACGGAATTAATATGACTATTGACGAAGTTGCAGAGACAATGCTAATGGTTGGGCTATCGCCTGCGGGTTCGCTAAAGGAGTTTTCGGCTCTTACGAAAATTACCGAGGCTACACCTACTTCGATTGTAAGTGACGATATCTTCAAAGCTGTTCTCACTGACTTTGAATACCTACTACAAAGCGTTAAGGATGTTAAAAAGGCTGCCGATGAAAAGGAGGAATACCTAATCTCAGCATCTATGGATAACTATATCGCTGAATTCTCTAAAAACATCTGGATGCTTAAGCAGATTTTCAGTTAAAAAGAG
>CAYJLU010000042.1:0-12631 GCA_964371395.1 uncultured Rikenellaceae bacterium
AAAAACATTTTTATACCCACTCATACACAAAAGAGGATGTCTCGAATTCAATCGAGACATCCTCTTTTTTTGATAGTAATTGATATACCACTTAACCACTTCTATAAAACTATAATATTTAAGTGGAGGCTACTGTCAAGTATACAGAAATTTGCTACTTCTTGTGGTAAGTTGTATGTAATAGGCTATGAGCCTTGTGCGACATAGGTTTACCTAAGAACTCACTATACAGGCGAATAATATCGCTATTCTCGTGAGATTTTCTAAGTGGTTTGCCAACATCCTCACGATATAGAGCATCGGCACGTGCTCGCAAAATATCCTCATTACCTTGGTGCAGAGGTTGCCCTCCTCCACCAATACATCCACCCGGACACGCCATAATCTCTATTGCGTGAAGTGTCTCTTCACCACGGCGCACCCTTTCAAGCAACTCTCTTGCATTGCCTAGTCCGTGGGCAATACCAATTTTTAGTTCCAGCCCATCAAAATCTACACTAGCCGAGCGGATACCATCAAGTCCACGTAATTGCTTAAAATCAACCTTTGGTAGAGGCTTCTTAGTGTGAAGTTCATATGCTGTACGCACTGCCGCCTCGATAACACCACCAGTTGTACCAAATATAGCTGCTGCACCAGTTGAAGAACCCATCGGAGTATCAAACTCCTCATCAGGAAGTTCTGCAAGGTTAATATTAGCCTCCTTGATAAGGTGTGCTATCTCACGAGTAGAGAGCGAATAGTCTACATCAGGGTTGCCATCAACCTTAAATTCATCTCTACCACACTCATACTTCTTCGCCAGACACGGCATTATAGATACCACTACCATATCTTTACGGTTTACCCCTATCTTTTCGGCAAAGTAGCTCTTTGCAATCGAACCAAACATCTGCTGTGGAGAACGAGCAGTCGATGGAACATCAAGCATATCACTAAAGTATGTCTCGATAAAGTTCACCCAAGCAGGACAACAAGAGGTAAGAATTGGGAGTCTAGCCGTGGTATCACCTGCAAGGTGGCGAGTAAGTCTATCGAGTAGTTCCGCTCCCTCCTCCATAATAGTAAGGTCGGCGGCAAAGTCAGTATCGAATACATAGTCGAAACCAAGTCGGCGAAGTGCCGCTACCATCTTGCCCGTAACGAGTGTTCCCGGCGGTAGTCCAAACTCTTCACCAAGGGCAGCACGCACAGCAGGTGCGGTTTGCACCACAACGGTCTTTGCTGGATTTGCAAGCATACGGACTACTCTGGCAGTAGAGTCAAATTCAGTTAGTGCACCAGTTGGGCATACCGCCACACACTGCCCACAGAACGTACAGGTACTCTTGTCTAGATTTTGCTCAAAAGCAGGAGCTACAATAGCGTCAAATCCACGATACGCAGCGTGAAGAGCACCAACGCTCTGCACATCATTACACATTGTCTCGCACCTACGACACAAAATACACTTATCCATATCCCTGATAATCGAAGGCGATGTATCGGGTTTGTATGTACTCATCTGAGCATATTCACCCCCCGGAATATATCTAATCCCTAGTCTAGCTGCCATTGATTGCAATTCACAATGACCAGATTTACTACACGTAAGACAATCTTTAGGGTGATCAGATAGTATCATCTGCATCACAGTTTTACGTGCGTTCATTACCCTTATAGATGAGGTAGTAATTACCATTCCATCGGTACACTTCGTAGAACACGATGGTGCTAGGTTTCTACGTCCCTCTACCTCTACCACACATATACGACACCCCGCAGGGCAGTTATTTACTCCAAGGTGAGGCAACTTAAGATAGCATAGCGTTGGGATGTGTATGCCTAACTTTTCAGCAGCCTCTAATATAGTTGTGCCCTGTTCAACAGCGATGGGCTTATTATCAATAGTAAGTTTCATCAATTTGTTTGTTTAATGGGTTATTTGGTATAGATGGCATTGAATTTACAGCGGGTTAGACACGCTCCGCAACGGATACACACCCCAAGGTCGATAGTGTGTGGTTTCTTTCTTTCGCCACTAATAGCCATAACTGGGCAACTTCTAGCACAAGCCGTACAGCCTATACACGCCTCCTGATCAATAATATACTGCGTAAGTGCTTGACACTTACCCGCAGGGCAGTTCTTATGCTCGACGTGCGCTTTATACTCCTCGTAGAAATTCTCAAGAGTCGAAAGCACTGGGTTTGGAGAGGTTTGACCTAGTCCACAAAGTGCAGTATCTTTAATCACCTCACTCATATTTCTGAGTCTATCAAGATCGTCCATCTCTGCCTTTCCTAGGGTAATTTGCTCTAGTAGTTCATATAGTCTACGGTTTCCGATTCTACACGGTGCACACTTACCACAACTCTCCTCAACGGTAAATTCTAGGTAGAACTTAGCAACACTTACCATACAGTCATCCTCGTCCATTACGATCATACCACCAGAACCCATCATAGAGCCAGCTGCCAGTAGATTTTCATAGTCAATGGTCATATCCAAGTGCTTCTCGGTAAGGCAACCACCACTCGGGCCACCAGTCTGCACTGCCTTGAACTTCTTTCCGTCCTTAATACCTCCACCAATCTCGAAAATAACCTCACGTAGGGTTGTTCCCATTGGCACTTCAATCAATCCAACATTGTTGATCTTACCAGCTAGGGCAAATACCTTTGTACCCTTACTCTTTTCTGTTCCAATCGAAGCAAACCAATCGGCACCCTCAAGCAGTATTACAGGTATATTTGCAAGGGTTTCAACGTTATTAACATTTGTAGGATAGTCTTTGAATCCACGCTCGGCTGGGAATGGCGGTTTAACGGTAGGCTCGCCTCTTTCACCCTCCATAGAGTGGATAAGGGCGGTCTCCTCGCCACACACAAAGGCTCCAGCACCGTACCTAATCTCAATATCGAAATTAAAGTCGCTACCAGCGATACCCTTGCCTAACATTCCTTGTTCACGAGCTTGATTAATAGCAACCTCAAGTCGGTGTACCGCTAGTGGATACTCTGCACGAATATAGACCAATCCGTGGGTTGCGCCAATAGCGTAACCACATATTGCCATTGCCTCTATAACAGAGTGTGGGTCGCCCTCCATAATCGAGCGATCCATAAAGGCACCCGGGTCACCCTCATCGGCATTACATACAACATACTTTTGTTCTGCTTGGTTTTGAGCGGCAATCTCCCACTTCACTCCAGTAGGGAATCCTCCACCTCCACGCCCACGTAATCCTGAGTCCTTAATCTGCTTTACAGTCCACTCTGGAGGATTACTCAGCGATAGCTTTAGAGCCTCATAGCCTCTCTCAGCAATATACTCATTGACATTCTCAGGGTCAATCAGACCACAGTTGCGAATAGCAACACGTTTCTGTTTGCGATAGAAATCCATATGTTGCGAGTCCTCAACGTGTAGACCCGTAACAGGATTTGTGTAGAGTAGTCTATCTACTCTATTACCCTTCTTGATGTGTTCTTCCACTAGCTCTTCAACATCATCAGGGGTTACTTGAACATAAAATGTACCTTCGGGTAAAATCTTTACAATTGGACCCTTTTCGCAGAAACCGAAACATCCTACTTGAGCAACTTCAACATCTGAGATTGAACTAGTTAGCTCTTTGAAATTTTGAATAATTGCATCTGCATCAGAAGCCTTACAGCCAGTACCGCCACATACGGTAATACGTCGTTCCATAGCGTTAAAAAGAAATATTTGTTGTTTGTATAAATGCCTTTTATCTGTCAGCTGTAACACCTACTCATCCGCTCTCCAGTCTCTCTTATCACAAGTCATTACAGCGATTATTATATTTTACGAGCACTAGTTTTCATCTTTTATCGATTCTGCGCCACACTATTACTCTATGCTAGGTAACTACACCTAGATCTTCTGTCGTTCAATGAGTCTTAGAACTTTAGAACTTACTACTGTCGAGTGTAGAGAGATTACCTAGCCACAGTATCTTCTTAGAATCCACTACCACTGAATATGGTAGAAACTGTACATCGAATAACTTAAAGAGTTCACCTTCAGCATCTACTGCAAAGTGATACTTCTCCTTATCCTCGGCAACCAATGTTCGTAACTCCTCGGAATCTGAGGCACTAAGAATAATTATCTCGTAATCACCTCCTAAATTATTAGCAAGCCTCTCCAAGTGTTCATTATAGAACGAAACTGAAGATGGATTCTTAGCCGAAAAGAAGTCGATAACCATCTTCTTGCCCTCGGTTGGGGCACCATTAAGCCAAACAAGGGCATCGTCAGCCTTAGATATATCTACCTTTGAACCTATAACTAGTTTTTGGGCATATAGCGATTCTGTACTAGATGTCAGTGCAACAACTACAACTGCTAGTATTGTGAATAAACTTTTCATAATTGCAAATATTTTTGTATCATCTAAAACAAATATAAGTAATTTTTACTAATTTTGTGCTCATTATGGCAATAAAAAATGCAAAATTTCTGTGTAGCTCGGAGAAGTTATCACAGTGCCCCCCTGCTGAGGTAGAGGGAAGAGAGGTTATTGAGGTGGCGTTTATCGGACGCTCGAATGTGGGTAAAAGCTCACTTATCAATATGCTTACGTCTCAGAAATACCTCGCTAAAGTCTCATCAACGCCCGGTAAAACCCAACTAATCAATCACTTTGAAATAAATGGCGATTGGTTCCTAGTCGATTTACCGGGATACGGCTATGCAAAGACTTCAAAGAGTCGCAGGGCTGCATTTGGTGAACTTATCAATGACTATGTACTAAATCGCAAAGAATTGTACTGTCTATTTGTATTGGTAGATATTCGCCACACTCCGCAGAAAATTGATCTTGAGTTTATGGAGTTACTCGGTGAGAATGGGGTGCCATTTGCAATAATTTTTACTAAAGGTGACAAACTATCAGCATCGGCACGTAAACGCTCAATTGAGGTATACCAAAAACAACTACTCGAACAGTGGGAGGAGTTTCCTACGTATTTTATTACATCCTCTGAGAGTGGACTCGGACGTGATGAATTAGTGGAGTATATCGAGAGTCTTTCAGTTGAATTTCAGGGGTAATGCGTCGCATAGTAGTTGATTGTGACATACCCTTTATTAGGGGTGTTCTTGAGCCATACTTTGAGGTGTGCTACCTAAAGGGCGTAGATTTCACTAGGGAGTTGATAGAGGATGCTGTTGCGTTGATTGTGCGCACACGCACCCACTGCAACGAGGCACTACTCATAGGTAGTGAGGTAAGGGCTATTGCGACTGCCACAATAGGTATAGATCACATAGACACAGACTACTGCAAGAGTCATAGCATTGCGGTGTATAGCTCCACTGGCAGTAATTCACGTGCTGTGGCACAGTGGGTATATTCGGTTTTAGGATACTTAGGTATACCACAAGGTAAGACTATTGGCATAGTAGGTGTTGGCTCCGTGGGGAGTGAGGTCGAGAGTGCTGCAAGTGAGTTCGGGTATAGTGTATTAAAGTGTGATCCGCCGAGAGCTGAACTAGAGGGTAGTGGTGATTTTATAGATCTCGATACACTACTTCAAAGCAGCGATGTTGTAACACTGCATACTCCACTTACCTCCTTGACAGAGTCGATGGTAGATCAAAGTTTTTTGGAGAAGATGCGCACTGGCGCACTACTTCTTAATTCATCCCGAGGGGAGGTGGTCGATGAGAATGCACTGCAAAGTAGTGGTATTCGCTATGCTTTGGATGTATGGAGAGGCGAACCGAATATTAACATTGAGCTACTTAATGGGGCGGCTGTTGGCACTCCGCATATTGCAGGCTACTCCGCACGAGGAAAGGCTAGGGCAACTACTCTGGCCGTGCGTGCAATCGCACTCCACTTTGACATCAAGGAATTAATCGAGTGGGATTGTGCGAATGAAATGCCTTTGGAGGATCTGTTAGGTTTTGACGTGAGGAGCTACCACAGTAGATTACTTAGCTCAACTAGTGATTTCGAGGCACAACGTACGATTCGATAGTACCCCTCGGCGAATAACCAGATACTTTTCAATAAGCTGAGACAAGGACAAAAATCCTTTTTTGATAAAATATTTGGGGGTAATTAACTTGTGTTGGTCATAAAAATGCTTATTTTTGTGGCATAATTTCTCGTACTTTTTAAGAACAATGATAGATAGAGCCACAGTCGATAGAATAGTAGCCGCAGCAGATATAGTTGAGGTAGTGGGTGACTTTATCTCGCTTAAGAAGCGAGGGACAAACTATACTGCTTGCTGCCCGTTCCATAACGAGAAGACTCCATCGTTTTCTGTAAACCCAGCTAGAGGTCTCTACAAGTGTTTTGGTTGCGGTAAGGGCGGAGGTGTTGTAAGTTTTGTTATGGAGCACGAGAAGCTCAACTATCCAGAGTCGCTAAAGTGGTTGGCCAAGAAGTATGGCATTGAGGTTGAGGAGGTGCAACTCACCGAGGCTCAGATAGAGCGTAACAACGACAGGGAGAGTATGTTAGTACTTAACTCGTGGGCAGACAGTTACTTCTCTAACCAACTATTCCACAGCAATGAGGGACGTTCCATAGGACTTAGTTACTTCATTGAGAGGGGTTTTTCACAGAGCACCCTTAAGACCTTTTCTTTAGGATATTGCCCCGAGACGGGGAATCGTGACTCAATGACCAGAGCAGCCCTTACCGAGGGTTATCAGGAGAAATTTTTGGAGGCTACGGGGCTTACCATTATGCGTGAGAGTGGCAATAGGTACTACGATCGTTTTTCGGGTAGGGTGATCTTTCCTATTCACTCCCTAACGGGGAGGATTATAGGTTTTGGTGGGCGTACAATGTCCACAGATAAAAAGACTGCTAAGTATCTCAATTCACCACAGAGTGAAATTTACGATAAGAGTCATACGCTATATGGTATTTTTCAGGCAAAGAAATCGATAGTACAAGAGAATAAATGCATACTTGTCGAGGGTTACACCGATGTAATGCAGATGCACCAGAGTGGCATTAAAAATGTTGTTGCATCAAGTGGAACTTCTCTGACCGAGATGCAGGTCAAGCTCATTAAACGCTTTACATTAAATGTAACAGTTATCTATGATGGGGATTCGGCTGGTATAAAGGCTTCGCTTCGAGGGATTGATATGTTACTAAAGGAGGGGTTAAGTGTAAGAGTTGTGCCACTGCCTGAGGGAGATGACCCTGATAGCTTTGCGAAGAGTCGCTCGTCGTCAGAACTTAGTGCATATATAGAGGGTCACGAGGAGGATTTTCTTCAATTTAAGACCCACATTCTACTTTCGGATGCAAAGAATGATCCTGCTCAACGAGCAATGGTCATTGGCGAGATAGTATCTTCAATAGCGGTCATCCCCGATGATATAACTCGTGAGGTGTATATTAAGGAGTGTTCCAGAGCTATGGATATTAGCTATGAGGTATTGAGTCGTGAGGTAGTTCGTAAGATAATATCCGCCCCAAACCCTCACGGCATACCACGCCTACACATAAACGAAAATACTCAACAACAGGGAGTACTCTCCAGCGGTGGTACTAGCTCAGCTGTTAACCCAATAACTCCAGCTGTTGAGAGATTCAACCCAATGGAGGCACTAGAGAGGGAATTGGTGGGTTATCTACTAAAGTATGGTGGGGATAGTTTTGAGTATGAGCTATCTGAGAACAATGTAGTACAGATGCCCGTTATCGAGACTATTATCAATGAGATTACAAGTGACGGTATTACTTTTAGCAATCCACTCTACGCAACAATCTTTAGTGCGTACAGTAGTGCTATTGCCGATGGGCGTGAGATCAACAGCTCAATATTACTAGACTCTGGCGACATTGAATTATCATCTATGGTGGCTGATATACTCTCGCAAGATGAGGCGCACAGAGCTAGTCAAATTTGGGAACGCTATGATATGCGCCCAAAGAGCGAAAAAGAGCTACTATGGAAGTCTGTACCCAAGGCTATACTACTGTATAAGAGCAAAATTCTTGAATCTCGTATTCGTCAACTACAAAGCGATTTAGCTATCAGCAACGAAGAGTTCGATGAGGTTAAAGTTGAGCAAGTCAAAGAGCTAAACACACTAAAAGGGTCTATCCTAGAGCGGTACAAACGACTGCTCTAGGATAGATGGCTGTGTGCCTACGAATGCTAAACTATTCTTCTTCCTCTGATTCTTCCGACTCCTCTGATTTAAAGGAATTTATTACACTTTGTTTAACATCGCTTGCAAATGTTCCTGCACTATCTAATGCCTGCTGTGCTCCACCCGTTGCCTTTTCTATGCCCTGTCCAGCACTTTCGAGAGCCTCGTTAATCTCAAGTTTTGCATTATCTATTACACTATTGACTTCTGATTTCGCTTCATTTGCTACTTCCTCTATAAAGCCACAAGAACTAAGCGATAGAGTTAGAATAATTGCAGATAGTATTACTCTTCTTTTCATAATTTTATGATAGATATATTTAATTTTTAATAGGGGTTAGAGCGTTTCGATAATCTCTCTAATCTTTGCTTCGGCATCCTCTAGCGAGCCGAAAAACTTGCCTCCCGCTGCATTTTTATGTCCACCACCATTGAAATGTTCTCGGCATATTAAATTTACATCAATATCACTCAGCGAACGAAGTGACAATTTAATATGATCCTTATTCTCTATAATTATTGCAGAGAAGTCCACACCTCGTACAGTCTGAGGAATATTCACAATACCCTCTGTATTGCCTATTTGGTGGTTAAATCGCTCTTTTTCTTCTAGTGTAAGGGTGATGTATGCAGAGCGATGGGCTAGGTCAATTGTCAACTTTTCGCTGAGAAGGTAACCTACCATTCGCAATCTATCCTCCGTCTGATTATTTAGTAACGCATTGTTGATCTCCGTTGGATTTATACCAGCATCAACCAACTTTGCAACAGCTCTAAAGAGGTCTGATGTAAGGTTCCCAAACTTAAAGCCACCTGTATCAGTCATCATACCAGCGTAGAGCGGTTCGGCAATCTCTTTAGTAATTTCAATTTCCATACTTTCAAATAGCAGAAAGACTAATAGTGCTGTCGAGGAACTATCCGTTGAGTGAAACAAGAGGTCGTAGTGTGGTGGCTGCTGGTGGTGGTCGATTAGTACTCTAGGGGCAGTGATATTCATATCAATAGCCTCACTCATACCCTCTAATCTCTTAGTGTCATTAAGATCTACGATAAAGATAAGATCACTAGCTGCAATATATGCCGTGGCCTCCTTTGGAGAGGTTTTATAGGTCTCAACATCATTATTACGATCAATATAACTCAAAGGTAATGACATATCATTTGGCGTGTAGAACCTAACAGAAGAGGCTTTACCCATCGAACGGATTGCCCTTAATAGCGCAAGACCCGAGCCTATTGCATCACCATCAGGATTAGTATGCGACAGGATAACTATACGTTGAGATTCCTCGATGAGTGAATAAAGTGCTAGTATTTTTTCTTTGTTAAAGATATTTTTCATATATTTGATGTGTGTGTGTTTCGTGTGTACTGAAAATTTATTAATATCCCCCATTTAATGAACGATATGAGTACAAAGATAAATATTTTTCGGCGTATTTGGTTATTCTACTACGAAGGTTTCCGCTCGATGACCGTTGGCAAGACCCTTTGGCTTATAATCCTTATAAAGGTTGCCATAATGTTCTTAGTTCTCAAGATATTCTTCTTTCCGTCAGTTCTTGGTGGAAAGAGCGAGGAACAGAAAGCTGATTTTGTCTCAAACCAATTGATTGAACGCTCTATAAAGTAGCGATCAGTTAGATTGATGAATATTTAACCTCAAAAACTATACAAACTATGAATGAATTTACCTCCGTTGTGGATTGGAGTAGAGGAATGTTTGCCTTAACTGCGATCTATCACTATCTATTCGTTCCTCTCACCCTAGGACTTAGCTTTATAATTGCATTTATGGAGACTAAGTACGTGCGCTCGGGCGATCAGAGATGGAAACGTATGACTAAATTTTGGATGAAACTCTTCGGTGTGAACTTTGCCATTGGTGTGGCAACGGGACTAATACTAGAGTTTGAATTTGGTACTAATTGGAGTAATTACTCCTATTTCGTTGGCGATATTTTTGGTGCACCTCTTGCCATCGAAGGTATCTTTGCATTCTTTATGGAGAGTACCTTTATTGCCATTATGTACTTTGGGTGGAATAAGGTTGGCAAGAAGACTCACCTTACGGCTACTTGGCTCACGGCATTTGGGGCATCGCTCTCGGCTCTATGGATCCTTGTAGCTAACGCTTGGATGCAGTACCCTGTTGGTATGGAATTTAATCCTGCTACGGCTAGAAACGAAATGGTGGATTTCTTTGCCATACTATTCTCACCTATGGCCATTAGTAAATTCACGCATACAGTTACCTCTGCCTTTGTGCTATCTAGTGTATTTGTTGCTGGTGTATCGGCGTGGTTTCTGCTCAAACGCAGAGAGATATGGCTTGCCACAAAATCACTAAAGATTGCCTCTATCTTTGGGCTTGTAGGTTCGGTACTAGTAATTTGGACAGGAGATAGTTCTGCTGTACAGGTAGCAAAACATCAACCTATGAAGCTAGCGGCTATGGAGGCGCACTATGATGGTGAACATAATGCACCACTCTCGATAATTCCGGGAATTGAGATCCCCTCAGGTCTATCATATCTGAGCTTTAGAGATGCTGACGCTTATGTCGAGGGTATTAATAACCTTGTTGCAGATGCACCACGAAGAATGGAAGCGGGGAGATATGCCATTGACAAATTTGCGGAGTATAAGAACGCACAAAGTGTAGGCGATAGCGTAAAGATGGCGGAGATTGGTGCGCTATTCAAGGATAGTGACTTTAAGGAGAACTACTTTAAATACTTCGGCTATGGATATTTAAGTTCGCCTGATGATGTAGTTCCACACGTTGGGCTTACCTACTGGAGCTTTAGAGTTATGATTGGACTTGGCTGCTGGTTTATACTACTCTTTGTAATAGGAGTATGGTACACTCGTAGGGGGAAGTTTGGGGTAGTACCTAGATTTTGGCTCTTCTTGTTACTATGGTCGATTCCACTTGCCTATATTGCATCTCAGGCAGGTTGGGTTGTAGCCGAGGTTGGTCGTCAACCGTGGACTATTCAGGGACTACTACCAACAGTTGCGGCAGTATCGAGAATAGATGCTTCGTCGGTGATTGTAACATTCTGGATCTTTGCTGTGTTATTCACCATACTTCTTATTGCAGATATTACCATCCTTAGCAAACAGATAAAGAAAGGTCCCTCAGACCCTGAGCCTCCAGTAATTGAATCCAAAGAGGATTGTGGATGTACAGAGGATCTCAATAGGTATTAATTGTTAAAACACACAAAAACGATGGATTATATACTATTACAACAATATTGGTGGGCGATAATATCGCTACTCGGGGCACTACTGGTCTTCTTGATGTTTGTGCAGGGTGGGCAGTCGCTCATTGGTGAAATTTCTCGCACTGAGACTGAGCGTAAAGTTGTGGTCAATACACTTGGACGTAAATGGGAATTTACATTCACTACGCTTGTAACCTTTGGTGGAGCATTCTTTGCTTCATTCCCACTGTTCTACTCCACTAGCTTCGGTGGGGCATACTACGTATGGATGTCAATACTACTTGTATTCGTAATCCAAGCAGTTGCTTATGAGTATAGAACCAAGGCTGGTAACTTCTTAGGCATTAAGACCTACGATACATTCCTATTGATCAATGGGCTAGCAGCTCCATTCTTAATAGGAGTAGCAGTAGGCACTTTCTTTACGGGAGCTAACTTTACTGTTGATTTTTCTCGCATAGGGAACTATGGAGCAGGAGAGAATATTATCTCACAGTGGGAATCACCGTGGCGAGGTCTAGAGGCTCTTGCCGACTATCGCAACTGGATGTTAGGCATAGCAGTACTCTTCCTAGCACGCACTCTAGGTGCACTATATATCATCAACTCCGTGGATGAGAATGATGTAGTGAGACGGGCACGCCGTAGCTTGAGCATCTCTGCTCCTGTATTTATTCTTACACTCCTTATATTTATATTCACCGCTGTATCGGGAATACTATTGAAACCTATCTACCTTACACTACTATTAGTTGGAGTGGTATTAGTATTAATAGGTCTATACATAGCAATAGTAAGACAAGGACGCAAGGGTATATGGTTTACAGGTTTTGGGACTATCATTTCGGTATTTAGCCTACTGATATTTGCAGGTTACACAGGTTCATACTACCCATCACTCATTGATGCTGATAGTTCACTAACAATCTATAATAGTAGCAGTAGTGAGTTTACATTAACTGCTATGAGCTGGGTGTCACTATTCATCCCTGTGGTAGTTGCATACATTTGGTGGGCTTGGAAAGTAATGAACCGTAAGCGCATCACAGCCGAGGAAGTTTCTGATAAGAACGAGCACTTCTATTAGTACTATGAACTGTAAGCTTTCAAAGAAATATATCTCTGCTGTTCAATAAACTAAACAGAGGGCTGACTTCCTATTTAAGTAGGAAATCAGCCCTCCGTTTAGTTTTATTATGATTAAAACTTATGTTTTGCTCCGCTATGAAGAGCGTTGATAGGTGGATGAGATTTTG
>CAYJLU010000043.1:0-7648 GCA_964371395.1 uncultured Rikenellaceae bacterium
TAGATAGTAGTACTTGAAAATGTTGTTTTAATTGTAAAACTCCGCAAAAATGAGTAACTTTGCGGATTATGGGTTTTTATGCACTAAGCCCTATTATGTATATTCTAAAGTACTGAATGAAATTAATGGATAATAGTAAAAATATATCTAGGGGCTGTGAGTTTACTCGCTGTAATAAGCAACAACTCCAAGCTCAAAACATAACAGGGGGTCATAAAATGGAGATCTTCGATTGGATGAACCGACTCCCGCAGCCCAATGGCGAAGCACCTACATTAGTGGAGGTGCGCTTCAAAAATACAAGGAAGGCTATATTTGTAAATAAACCCAAATTAATGCTGAAAATAGGTGATATTGTAGCAGTTGAGGGTACTCCCGGGGTTGATATTGGTATTGTTACTATTGTAAGTGAGGGTTTGGTCTATCGCCAGATTAAGCGAACAAATACAAAATTTAATTTCAGTGAGGCACGCAAGGTTTTACGTTATGCCAATACTATTGATATAGAAAAATGGGCAGAGGCAATCTCAAAGGAGCATAAGACGATGATTGGCGCAAGGCGAATTAGCGCAGAGCTTGGGCTAGAGATGAAGATTGGAGATGTTGAGTATCAGGGTGATGGTGTTAAGGCTATATTTTACTATATTGCAGATGGTCGGGTAGACTTTCGAGAGCTCATCAAGGTGCTTTTCGAGCGTTTCAGGGTGCGAGTAGAGATGAAGCAGATTGGAGCTAGGCAAGAGGCTGGGCGCATAGGCGGAATTGGGGCGTGCGGTAGAGAGTTATGTTGTTCGAGTTGGGTAAATCACTTCTCGACAATAGGTATCGGGGCAGCTCGTGCACAAGATATATCGTTTAACCCTCAGAAATTGGCGGGTCAGTGTGGCAAGTTAAAGTGTTGTCTTAATTACGAGGTTGACAGTTACCTAGATGCCAAGAAGTCTATGCCTAGGGTAAATGCACCGTTGGAGGCATTAGATGGTAGTTACTATTTGGTTAAGAGCGACCCACTTATCGGCGTTATGTACTTTTCGCCATCACAACACGGCTCTTCGATAGTCATTCCACTTCCTGTGGATAGGGTTCGCAAGATTCAGTCAATAAACAATCGAGGCGAGAAGGTTTCGACGCTAGAGGATAGTTCAGCAATCAAGGCTCGTAGCCAAAGGGTAATGGAGCCTGAGATACATAATGTTGAACTAGAGGAGAGTCTAACTAGGTTTGATAGTGGCAAGAAGGCTTCAGGACGTAGCCGTTCTAAAAACAGACGTAACCTTCAGCAGAACCAAAATCAGAGCCAAAACCAAAAGCCGAAGCAAAGCCAAAATCCTAAACAGAACCAAAAGCAGACAGCAAATAATCCCGAGCTACAGCCAGAACATCAGGCTAAGACGAAGGATGGCACTCATAAGTCAGGTGGCGCAAAGTATGATGGCAAAAGGAGAAATTTTAAGCGAAACAACAATAGAGGTAAGGCCGAGCAAGGCACTCACACTGCTAAAGCTCAAAACAAAGAGTAGGGGATGAGAGTAAAGGTTATATCGCTATTACTACTGGTGTGTATGCTTATATCGTGCAACAGCTTAACTACTTACAGTGATTTGTACGACTTTGATGATATGAGATGGCATAGGGGTCAGAGCATTAAATTTAACTTTATGCCCTTTGACTCTATTAGTAGTGGCACGATAACATTCGCACTACGTTATACCCCAGTTGGGGTCGACTCTTCATTTATGATGTATGTAGTGGGCCAAGCAAATAACTTACAGACAATCGATAGTATTCCAGTAGTACTACCTCGTGGTAGCGGTGATAGAATACGCACAACAACAATACGATTCCGTGAGGGGGTAGTATGGCAATCGACCAAGCCAGTTGAGCTATCATTTCACACAGATAAGAACTTAGATTATATATATAGTATAAGCATAGAGATTGAAAATGCTAAAAAGCAAACAAATAAGTAATGGGAAAGGATAAATTAAGAAAATTTGCGGAAAACCTCACCTTTAGGTGTATGATTCAGCCTGAGTTTGATGAGATTTTTAACAAAGATTATAAGTTGAAAGGTCGTTGGGCAGAGGATTTCTTTGGGAATTCAAATCCGATAGTACTAGAGTTGGGGTGTGGTAAGGGTGAGTATACAGTGGAGCTAGCGAGGAGGTATCCCGAAAAGAATTTTATAGGTATAGATATTAAGGGTGCTAGAATGTGGAGAGGT
Source organism: uncultured Rikenellaceae bacterium (assembly GCA_964371395.1). Classification (GTDB taxonomy): domain Bacteria; phylum Bacteroidota; class Bacteroidia; order Bacteroidales; family Rikenellaceae; genus Mucinivorans. The sequence goes on from CAYJLU010000043.1 coordinate 2,225, forward strand.
GCAAAAACAGCTACTTTGGAACAGCTCCCTAATGTTGCTTTTCTACGTACTCGTATTGAGTTTATCGGTTCATTTTTTGCGCAAAATGAGATTAGTGAACTGTGGCTTACATTCTCTGATCCTCGACTCAAGAGTGCTCAGGCTCATCGTAGGCTAACCTCACCACAATTTCTCGAAAGGTATGCAAAGTTCATCGCTCCCAGTGGTATCATACACCTTAAGACCGATAGTGCGCATCTACACCATTACACTCGTCACGTTATCAGCGACAATGAACTAGAGGTGCTAGAGTGTAATGAGGATATATATGAGCTAGGCGATCAAATAGATGAACTTCTGACAATTCAAACTGCATACGAAAAACGATTTGTTGCCGAAGGACTCCCTATCACCTACCTTGTATTTAGTCTTGGAGGCAAAACAGTATTTAAAACCTCAGAGTTTTGGGGTGATAAAGCGGAGAAGAATCTCGACGAGCAACGAAAAAAAAAAGTTCGTATTGAAATAGATCCCCGTTCAGGCTTCTGTTTCGGAGTTGTGCGTGCCATTGAAGCTGCTGAATCGTTTATAGAGAAGCAAGGTAAAGGATTTTCATTGGGCGAGATTGTGCACAATAAAATGGAGACAAATCGCCTCGAAGATCTAGGGTTAAAGATTATTGACCATAGCGACTTAGAGTCACTACCAACTAAATCAACCGTTCTTATACGTGCACACGGTGAACCCCCTTCAACATTCTCAAAGTGCGAAAAACTAGGTATCGAACTAGTCGATGCAACCTGCCCAGTGGTGGCATCACTTCAGAAACAAGTCAAAGATGCTTGGAGTGCTATGCAACACTGTAATGGACAAGTGGCAATACTTGGCAAACGAGGACACAGCGAAGTCGTTGGGCTATCGGGACAAGTCGACGGCGATGTTATAGTAATAGAGAGTAGAGATGACCTTGAACTTCTAGATTATAGCCGCCCGATAATACTACTATCTCAGACAACACAAAGTATAGAGCTATTTATCGAAATAAAAGACACAATACTATCCTTAGCACAAGACCCAAAGTCGGTGAAGATCGTGGACACAATATGCAGACAAGTTGCAGGTCGCAACCCCCACTTAAAGGAATTTGCCCGAAAATTCGGTATCATATACTTCGTTAGTGGTAAACACAGCTCAAACGGAAAAGCTCTTTACGAAGTATGTAAAGCCTCAAATGATAACACCTACTTCATCGAATCCGAAGATGAAATATATCCAGAACAGCTCGTTGATATTAATGCAATTGGTATATGTGGTGCAACCTCAACTCCATTATGGTTAATGCAGAAAATTGCAAAAAAAATCAAAGCAATTATAGATATTTGATTTTTTTTAGTTATCTTTGTAATCCAAAAAGGTGGCTTAGAGTACTTTAAGTAAGGTAATTTTAAGCCCTTTACACCCAGTGGGGGCGAATTAATGTGCTAGATACTAGACAGGTGCGGCAATTGAGGTGCTAAATCATTAACAGTGATATAGGTGCAAGATTAAAGTGCTAGGTACTAGATAGGTGCGGCAATTGAGGTGCTAGATTAAGATGAACAGAAGACGCAAGACTAGTTAAGGTGCGAAATCTTTAGAAAAAGTGCTAGGTACTAGATAGGTGCGGCAATTGAGGTGCTAGATTAAGATGAACAGAAGACGCAAGACTAGTTAAGGTGCGAAATCTTTAGAAAAAGTGCTAGATTAGAGTGAGATAAAATTGTAGAGCGAATTATGGTGCTTGATTAAATAACTAAATAATTTTGACAATAAATAAACCATAAAACATATATAAACAGTAATGACAAAAGCAGAGATTGTAAGCCAAATAGCTAAGAGCACTGGCATTGAGAAAGTCGTAGTACTTGAAGTTGTAGAGAGTATGATGGAGTGTGTGAAGGAATCTATGCAGAGTGGAGAGAATGTTTACCTACGTGGATTCGGTAGCTTCATCCTTAAGACTCGTGCAGAGAAAATAGCAAGAAATATTTCACGCAACACTTCTATTGTAGTACCTGAGCACAACATTCCAGCGTTTAAGCCAGCTAAAGAATTTGCAAATCAAGTTAGAGATATTAAGAAAAAATAGTTTCGACTCTTAGAATATAAAATAAGAGCTAGTATTAATCATAAAAAGCTAAAACAATGCCAAGCGGAAAAAAGAGAAAACGCCACAAAATGGCCACCCATAAGCGCAAAAAACGCCTAAGAAAAAACCGTCACAAAAAGAAAAAATAGCCTTTAGGGCCTAACGTGTGATGTGATGCTGTACCTACATTAAGGTAGAGACACAATAAACAATGATAGAAATATCGAACGTAATAGAGATAGATCCAGGACCCGATTTTATGAGGAGCTAGGTCTATCTCTATCTTTTTACAGATAGAGTATATCTTTACTATTACGACCAATTTTATTACGTTTTTATACCTACATAGAGATCCCCCCCCCTTTGTCTCTACCCTCGAAAATTCATTGCCGTGTCATAATCTCAAAAAAGTTAAATGAGATGACTTTCAAGATAAATATATGAGCACCCCCCCTTTTTTATGCTCTTACTTTTACTACACTGCAACTGAAAAATGAGTGCTCTAGCCCTCAGAAAACTTAGATGATTTAAGTGGACAGCTTTGAGCTAAAACCGAACAACACATAAGAGTACAGAGGAGCACAAGGGAACATAGAGGAGAGTGACTAGGCAACAATTAGCTCATATCCAAGCAATAGAGCATAGATGATATGAAAGAGTGTGTAGTTAAATAAAAATAGCCCGTAACGTATTATTGAGAAGATTTTGCCTTCCCCCGCCTATCACCCCCGCATTGGCAGATGTCTCAACAATAAAAAGATGAAAAATTGAGTTTAATAATAGTATAAACAAAGAAAATTTTAAGAATACTATTTCAATATATAGATGACAAAAGAGTTGGTAATAAGCAGTAGCGGTACTGATATAGATATCGCACTGGTTGAGGATGGAAATCTTGTCGAGTTAAATCAAGAGCGAGCAGGAGGAGGATTTTCAGTTGGAGACCTCTATGTAGGTAGAGTTCGCAAAATTATGGCAGGACTCAATGCCGCATTTGTGGAGGTTGGATATGAAAAGGATGCCTTTTTACACTACTTCGACCTTGGTCCACAGTTTCAGACACTACATAGAATCTCGAAGAGCGTTGGTGCTAATAATAAAAGAGTTATAGATATTTCAAAGGAAAAACTATCAGCACCACTACCCAGAGAGAATAAGATAGGAAACTTCCTAAAGACAGGAGATAATATTATAGTTCAGATTGCCAAGGAGCCAATTTCAAGCAAAGGTCCTAGGCTAACCACTGACCTTTCCCTTGCGGGTCGGCACCTAGTTTTAATTCCATTTTCAAATAAAATACATATATCTCAGAAGATTCGTAGTTCTGAGGAGAGAAAAAGGCTTAAATCAATCGTAAGTGCACTACTTCCAAAGAACTTTGGAGCGATTGTGCGTACAGCTGCTCAAAATAAGGAGCAGGAAGATCTCGAAGCTGACATTAAGAATCTACTATCAAAGTGGCGTTCGGCAATGGTTAAGTTACAAACTGCTCAGTGCCCTTCGTTAATTCTTGGAGAGGCATCACGTGCAACAACTATACTTCGTGACCTATTAAATGATAGTTTCTCTAACATACACATAGACAATAGTGAGATATACCAAACCATTAAGGACTATATCTCGGCAATTGAACCTAATGCAGAGAAGATTGTAAAGCTGTATAAGGGCACTATACCTATCTTTGATAACTATGGTATCACTAAGCAGATCAAGCAGCAATTTGGTCGCACAGTACCATTTAAGCGTGGAGCATACCTTATTGTAGAGCATACCGAAGCACTACACGTCATTGACGTTAATTCAGGAAAGCGAGCAAAGGCAGATGAGAATCAAGAGCAGAATGCACTGGAGTGTAACCTTAATGCGGTGCCAGATATCGCACGTCAGCTTAGATTAAAGGATATGGGTGGTATTATTGTGATTGACTTTATTGATTTACATCTTGCTATTAATCGACAGAAGGTTTATGAGGCGATGAAAATAGCGATGGGTGGCGATAGAGCTAAACACAATGTATTGCCGTTAACTAAGTTTGGGTTAATGCAGATAACACGCCAGAGAGTTCGCCCTGAGACAAAGATTAAGATTACGGAGAGTTGTCCTACGTGTCGAGGCACGGGTCAAGTGAGTCCGACTCTGCTACTTGATGAGCAGATTGAAAGTCGTATCGCATTTTTAGTGAGAGAGAAAGGCGAAAGAAAATTGACTATTCACGCTCATCCGTACGTGGTAAGCCACATAACTAAAGGGTTAATCTCACTTAAAACTAAGTGGGCGTGGAGATATAAGGCAAAGATTAAGGTCATTCCTAATGATTCACTAGGAATGATAGAGTATAAAATATTTGATAACCAAGGGGATACTATTTAATTGTATGGATACACGAAGTGTAAAACAGAAATTAGGTATTATTGGTAGCTCTGCTAGTTTTGACAGGGCTATTGATGTGGCTGTTCGTGTAGCCCCTACGGATTTATCTGTGCTGATTTCAGGAGAGAGTGGTGCAGGTAAGGAGTTCTTTCCTCAGATTATCCATAACTACTCCTCACGCAAACATAATACCTATATTGCGGTAAACTGTGGTGCAATACCCGAGGGAACTATTGATAGTGAACTATTTGGTCACGAGAAGGGAGCATTTACAGGTGCAACTTTCGAGCGTAAAGGTTATTTCGAACAGGCTAATGGAGGCACGATTTTCCTTGATGAGGTGGCGGAACTCCCGCTCACCACTCAGGTACGTTTGTTGCGAGTGCTTCAAAGTGGTGAATTTATGCGAGTTGGTTCTTCAAAAATTCAAACCACCGACGTAAGAGTTGTAGCGGCAACCAACATAAATCTACCGAATGCTATTGCGATGGGTAGATTCCGTGAGGATTTATTCTATCGCTTAAATACAGTACCAATAGCTGTACCCCCGCTCAGGGAGCGTCGAGAGGATATATCGTTGTTATTTCGTAGATTTGCATCAGATATAGCTGCACAGTATCGTATGCCTGTTATTGCGCTTACTCCAGAGGCAAAGTCTGTGCTAGAGGGTTATCGTTGGCCGGGCAATGTGCGACAATTAAAGAACGTAGCGGAACAGATTTCGGCTGTTGAGACCAAGAGGGAAATTGATGTTGAGACACTTGAGAAGTATCTACCTATCTCAGACAATAACTCCCTACCAGTGCTTGCAAACAGCAACTCTGGCGCACTCAATAAAGACGAGAGAGAGTTACTGTATAAGTTAATATTTGATATTCAGCAGGAGTTGAATCAAGTTCGAGCAGTGGTGAGTGAACTTAGGGCAGGTGGATCAAGTTCGGTTGTTG
>CAYJLU010000043.1:7658-12555 GCA_964371395.1 uncultured Rikenellaceae bacterium
CAACTTTCGATAGACTCGGAGGAGGCGATAACCACACGGAACTACTCTCGGAAGACTTTGTTTCGGTCGAGGATGTCAGTGATAGATTGGAGGGGCATACTCAGGGTGATAGGCCAAGGAGTAAAAATGACCTACTTAGAGCCTCAATAACGGCAGCTCTTGCCAAGCACAAGGGAAGGCGTAAGGAGGCTGCAGCTGAATTGTTTATGTCCGAAAGAACACTGTATAGAAAGATTAAAGAATTAGGAATTGAATAGAGATGAAAAAAAGAGCCATAATTTTACTAAGCTCACTAGCAATAGTTTTTAGTGCGTGTAGTATAAAATTTTCGTTATCAGGAGCATCAATCTCCCCTGATGTTAAGACCGTACGTGTAGACTACTTCAATAATATGGCAGCGATGGTATCGACTATCCTGAGTCCAACACTCACCGACGAACTTATCTCAAAGATTCAGCGAGAGACTCGCCTAGAGTTTGTCAGCGAGAATCCAGATGTGCTCTTCGAGGGTGAAATCATTGACTATGAGAGTAGGCCATCGTCAATATCTGGGGATGAGTATGCCGAAACTAACCGTCTAACAATTGCAGTTAGGGTTAAGTTTACTAATGTAAAGGAGCCTCACTTGTCGTACTCAAAGAGCTTTACGGGATATGCTGATTACCCTAGTTCCGAGATGCTTAACTCGGTAGAGAGTAGCTTGATTCCTGAAATCACAGCAATTCTTGTTGAGGATATTTTCAACGCAGCATTTGCAAATTGGTAGACTATAATCGATAATTAAATTATGACGTTTAACGATATAGCAAGGAAGCCATCACTTATACACACTGCCGAGGCAAAGCAGATTTTAGTAGATACTATCGCTCAGTATCCATACTTTACTCTTGCACGTATCTATGCAACGCTTGCTGGTATAGACTCAGTACTCAGTAGTGATAATCTACGACTAACTGTTCCAATAGCAGCACTAAGCTATGTTTCGGAGCAGGAGAGTAACAACTCATTGGAGATAGGAAAGATTAATGACATCGAGAATCTTGACCTAGCGGCACCCTTTATGACCGAAAATCATAGTGCGCTTAGCGAAAAATTAGCACAAATTTACGCCTCACAGGGCAATTTTGAGATGGCAAGTGAAGTTTATGATAAACTTTGTTTGAAAAATCCCGAAAAAAGTGCTTACTTTGCAGACCAAAAGCAGAGACTTTATAACAACAACCTGTAATTTGACTATAATTTAAAACCAAAACATATGTATATTTTCCTAATTGTACTTATCTTTATCGCAAGTTTACTACTTGTACTAACTGTATTGGCCCAAAACCCAAAGAGTGGTATGGCCGCTAACTTCGGTGCGTCTAACGCAGTAATAGGCGTTCGCCAAACAGCAGACTTCCTCGAAAAATTTACTTGGGGACTATCTATTGCTATTGTTGTGCTAAGTCTTGCTGCTACTATGGCAATGCCTTCGAGTGATATTACTCGCTCTCGTGAGGCTGTGGAACTTGAAAGAGCTATCGAGAGTGGTTCGCAAGGTGAAAACGCATTTAGCGCACCAGTTGTAGAATCAACAGAGACTGCAACAACAGACTCTATCCAATAGTTTTATTATTACAGCAGAAAAACTTAAGGCGGGGATAACCCTCTCTGTGAAGTTAAACTGTAATTAAGTGAAATTTGAGTGCGCTATGGTGTCGAGAGATATCGTAGTGCACTTTTTTAGTATAGGGTAGAACTACCCCCCTAGATATTTATAATGGCGAAGAAAGTAAGCTCTACCCAATCATTCGATTCTACTCAGAGGCAGTGTGCCGAGATAATCTCTCAGGTGGCAGCTGATAGGTATGCAAATATATACTTACTTCACGGTCCAGAGAGCTACTTTATAGACAAAATCGAAGGCTATATCTCACAAAATGCACTGAGTGAAGAGCAGAAGAGTTTTAATCAAACCACTATCTATGGTAAGGATAGTAGTGGAGCGGAGGTTGTTACTCTAGCACGAAGGTATCCGATGATGAGCGAAAGGCAGCTTATCGTTGTGCGAGAGGCGCAGAGCCTACGAGGATTCGATGAGTTGGCTCACTACCTCAAAGAACCTCTTAGTAGCACTATACTTGTTATAGCATATAGAGATAAATCGATAGATAAGCGTAGTTCAATCTATAAGAAATTCACCTCCTCCCCAAATTGTGTTATATTTGAGAGCACTAGTCCTAGGGATTATGAGGTAAGTAAATTTGTAGTGGCAACCTTAGCTGAACGTTCGCTAACGGCGGAACCTACTGCTGTTGAGATGATATCTGAGAATATAGGTGCGAACCTGACGAGAATTTCCAGTGAGATAGATAAACTAGTCACTCGGTTAGGTGCCTCTCGACATATAACAGCCACAGACATTGAGGATAATATCGGAATATCTAAAAAATTCAATATCTTTGCTCTAAATAAAGCACTCTCATATAGGAAATTTTCCGAGGCATTAACCATTGCAGACCATCTAGCGGCAAATCCTAAGGATAGTCCCCTTGTATTGACCATCAATGCACTGTTTACCCACTTTCAGAGAATTGCAACTCTAGGTTTCATAAAGTTTGAGGCACGACAAAGAGGAAATGCTCTACCTCCTGACTTTGAATTATCCAAAGCTCTCAAGCTCCCCAACCCCTACTTCTTAAGTGAATATACAAGTGCAGTGAATCACTACACACTGGCAAGTTGTGTGGCTATTCTGGGTCTTATACGCACTTGGGATCTGAAGAGCAAGGGAATGGATAGTGGTTCGATAGATGAGGGTGAGCTTTTAAGGGATTTAGTGCTTAGAATATCATTGAGCTAAATCAGCCTTATAGTAGTATAATTCTTCCGTCGGCGAGTTGTTTAATAGCTCTTTGAGCTAGTAGCGAGCGAATTGCTCTGATGCACAGTTCGGGGCGACTATTAAGTACAGCGATTAGCGAGTGCAGGGTGTACTCTCTCTTACTCTTTAGTATCTCTAGGCATCTACTCTTTAGATCATTGATGTTATTATCTAGGGTTTTACTATTTTGCACCTGTCTACCTGTAATACAAACATCGCAACTACCGCAGCTTTGCTCGGTCTGTTCATCGAAGTACTCTCTGAGCACTTGTGGTCTACATCGTGAATCCTGCTCTGCATACTGTATCATTGAAAGTACTCGGAGTTCACTATATGAGCGTCTCGATGAATATGTCTCGGGTGCAATATATAGGTCTGAGATTGGTAGTCTCTCTTCGAGAAATGCAATAAGTGGAGATCGCCTACGTGGGATATAGTTGATAACCTTTTGTCTGGATAGCTCAAGCAGTAGTTTTACTACCTCGTGTTCGTTAAGTTCGGTAATTTTGGCTATGTACGCCTCGTCTATTGCTACAAAGTCGTTGAATAGTCCAGTGTATGTACGGAGTATTGCACGTAGGAATTTGTCGATAGTGGGTGTATCGATCCTGAGTCTGTATAGGTCATCACGATCAATTCGGAACTTTATGCGAGTTGGATTATCAACCTCCTCGGTCAGGGCTATATATCCGCCAAGTTCTAGAATTTTAAGTGCGGAGTGAATCGTAAGCGAGAAGTATTTAGCGTATGATGCAAACTCCATTAGCGAGAAGTCCTTCACGTTGTCCTTACCATCTCCAATGGCTATTGCATAGTAGTTAAATAGTTTTTCGTAGATGGATTTAATATCTGAGATTGGGGGATAATCTTGCGCAATTCGTTGTGATAGTCTCAGAGTATCTCCATTTTCGTAAAGTAGCACTGCCCACGACTCCTTACCATCTCTACCAGCTCTTCCCGCCTCTTGATAGTACGCCTCGATGCTTTCGGGCATTTGTTGGTGTATAACAAATCGCACATCTGATTTATCTATTCCCATTCCAAATGCGTTGGTTGCCACTACTATTCGTGTTCTGCCTTCGCTCCAATCTCTTTGCTTAGAGGTGCGCATCTCTGATGCCATACCAGCGTGGTAGAAGTCGGCACTAACCCCCTGACTCTTTAGGAAATCGGCAGTTTCTTCTGTTGCCTTTCTTGTGCGACAGTAGACAATACCAGTTCCTTGGATAGAGTTTACTATTCTGATTATCTGTTCAAATTTATTGGTTGTGTGTCGAACTATAAATCGTATATTTGGTCTAGCAAACGAGCCTCTAAAGAGTTTATAATCCTTGAGGTTAAGAAAGTGTACGATATCTTTGAGTACCACTTCGGTAGCAGTAGCGGTGAGTGCTAGGAACGGAACATTTGGAATGACTTCTCTTAGCGAGCCTATTTTTAGGTAGCTGGGTCTAAAGTCGTGTCCCCATTGCGATATACAGTGCGCCTCGTCTACTGCTACCATCGAGATATTCATACGTTTTACTCTAGATCGAAATATTAGGGTGTCTATCCGTTCAGGGGCAATGTACAGTAGTTTTACGTCTCCATATACGCAGTTATCGAGTGTAATATCAATTTGTCGAGCACTCATCGATGAGTTTATCATTACGGCATTTATATGCATTTTGCGGAGTCTTTCGACTTGATCTCTCATAAGTGCCACAAGCGGTGTTATCACTAGTACTAGTCCATCATTGCAGAGTGCAGGCAGTTGGAAAGTGATACTCTTGCCTCCCCCGGTAGGTAGTAGTCCGACACAGTCCTCACCAGCCATAACAGTGGAGATAATATCCCACTGCAGAGGTCGGAACTTATCGTGCCCCCAGACTTTTTTAAGGATATGTAATGCTTTTTGCTCCATTGTATGTTTAAGCTATGGTATTTTATATATTGAGATAGTAAAACGGTTTTTCTGATAAGAAAAACTGAGCGAGTCTACGTACTTCACGGGTTGCCACGCTGACATCATCGTAGCTTCCCTTCGGTCGCCCT
>CAYJLU010000044.1:0-12546 GCA_964371395.1 uncultured Rikenellaceae bacterium
TTTTTGATTGGATTCGTTCGCCTGCGGCTCACTCCTTTTTATAATAAAAAGAACGAGCGAGGCGCATAATGCAACCCTCGCTCGTCCTCATAATACAATAAAAGAAATACTTCTATTAAGTAAGTGCGACCGCTAGAACCTCGTCTATTGTATCTACATAATGAAAAGTCAATCCCTTTACATACTCCTCCTTAATATCCTCTATCTCTCGGCGATTCTTAGAACATAAAAGTATATCAGTTACACCTGCTCGACGTGCCGCTAAAATCTTCTCCTTGATACCCCCAACCGGAAGCACTTTACCTCGTAGAGTAATCTCACCTGTCATAGCTATCTTAGCCTTTACCGCCCTGCCCGTAAGTGTCGATACAATAGCAGTTGCCATAGTTATACCTGCCGAAGGACCATCCTTAGGGATAGCTCCCTCAGGAATATGAAGGTGAATATCATTCTGTTCAAACTTTTGGGCATCTATTCCAAGGCTAGCTGCCGCAGATTTAACCCAACCAAGAGCTATGGATGCCGATTCCTTCATCACACTTCCAAGATTTCCTGTAAGCGTTAATCCACCCTTACCTGAATTAATTGATGATTCAATATACAGTATCTCACCACCAACCTCTGTCCAAGCAAGCCCAGTTACAACCCCCACGTTCACCTTTCCATCTTGCTTCTCCCTACGATAGCGAGGTACACCTAGTATCTTTTCAATACTCTCCCTCCTAATAGTAATATCATAATCCTGCTCGAATGCTATCTCCTTGGCTCTATACCTTACAACCTTTGCAAGTAGCTTATCGAGAGTACGAACACCACTCTCTCTGGTATAGTTCTCGATAATATACTCAAGGCTAGCTTTAATTAGTTTTAATTGAGTTTTTTTAACACCGTGCGCCTCTAGTTGCTTCGGCAATAAGTGTTTTGAGGCAATGGCAACCTTCTCTTCGGTAAGGTATCCACTAACATTTATCATCTCCATTCTATCACGTAGTGCAGAGGAGATATTACCAATATTATTAGCCGTTGCAATAAACAGCACACCACTCAGATCATACTCTACATCTAGGTAATTATCGTGGAATGTTGAGTTTTGTTCAGGATCTAGTACTTCGAGAAGAGCAGAGCTAGGATCTCCGTGATATGATGCCGAAAGTTTATCAATTTCGTCGAGTATAATCACTGGATTTGCAGAGCCTGCACGCTCAATGGTCTGAATAATTCGTCCTGGCATAGCACCAATATAAGTACGTCTATGTCCACGTATTTCGCTCTCGTCGTGCATACCACCAAGTGCAATACGACCAAACTTTCGGCCCAAAGATTCAGCCACTGATTTCCCTAGCGAGGTCTTTCCAACACCCGGTGCTCCGTATAGACAAAGTATCGGAGATTTCAGATCCCCCTTTAGCTTAAGAACTGCAAGGTGTTCTAGTATTCTATCCTTTACATCATCAAGTCCGAAGTGATCGGCATCTAGGCGTTTCTTTGCACGATTTAAGTCTAGATTGTCCTCGGTCTTAAAGCCCCAAGGTAGTGATAACATCAGCTCAAGGTAGTTAAGTTGAATGGAGTATTCAGTCATAGCAGGATTTAGCCTCTCAAGTTTTGCTATTTCCTTATCGAATACCTTTTGAACTGCCTCGCTCCACAACTTTTCCTTTGCACGTTCCTTCAGTTCACTGGCATCATCCTCATCTCCGCCCAATTCCTCTTGAATTGTGCGCATTTGTTGTTGTAGGAAGTACTCACGCTGTTGTATGTCTAATCCCTCTTTAACTTTTGCTTGAATCTCATTCTTAATCTCTAGACTCTTCTGCTCCACTAGTAAGAATTCCAATAGGAGTCTAGCTCGTGGCAACACTCCCGGAGCCTCAAGCAGTGCTTGACGTTGCTCATCATTGAGTTCCATATTCGAGCTAATAAAGTTAATAACTCCACGAACAGAATCAATATTCTTTATTGCAAACTGTGCCTCCTGAGGAATAGTAGAGCTAATGGAAACCATATCAATTGCAACTTGCTTAATAGTCTCAATTAAGTTCTCTAGTTCTTCGTTCGGTTTCTCTGGTACGAGATCTTTTAGGGGTTTAATAGTCGCCTTATAGTATGGATCAGAGGAGATATACTCCTGCACTTCAAACTTTTGAGTACCGTGAAGTATAGCTGTCAGGTTACCATTAGGCATCTCGAAAATCTTTAGAATTGTAGCCGCTGCACCTACTTTGTATAGGTCATCTGGGCTAGGGTTTTCAACTCTATTATTCTTTTGTAGTACAGTACCTATCACCTTTCCACTCTTAGCTGCTTTCTTGACTAACTTTATAGATTTTTCTCTGCCTATTGTCACAGGTGTAATGGCTCCGGGGAATATTACCGAGCTACGAAGTGTGAGTATTGGCAATACATCAGGTAACTCAACATTACTATCGAGAATATCACCATCGGTTGAGAGAATTGGAATAATCTGACTACGCCCATCAAGCATTTCTGAGAGTGCCTCAATATCTGTTTTTTTTATCATATCTATCTATATATTAAACTATTGGGCACAATACATTCATCCCCTAATTGTACAAAATTACAAACGATTGAGATAACAACAAAATTATCTTTTGCTATTTCTGAGTTAAACTCTTATCTTTGTTGTCAAAATGCCTTTGACTTTATTTATTATAGGTTTGTGGGGCAAAAACTATGCAAAGATTAAAATGAGTGACAAAATGACAGAAATACCTGCCAAATACGACCCAACTGCCATTGAAGAGAGATGGTATGCTGATTGGATAACCAAGGACTACTTCCATAGCGCAGTGGACCACACAAAAACTCCATACACTATTGTAATTCCACCACCGAATGTTACTGGAGTGCTCCATATGGGGCATATGCTCAACAATACTATTCAGGATGTGCTGGTACGTAGGGCTAGGATGAGGGGTTTCAATGCTTGCTGGGTACCGGGAACTGACCACGCCTCTATTGCTACCGAGGCAAAGGTAGTACAGAAACTAGCTGCCGAGGGTATCTCTAAGTCTTCTCTTAGTCGTGAACAATTCCTTGAGCACGCTTGGGAGTGGAAGGAGAAGCACGGCGGTATAATACTACAACAGCTCAGAAAGCTAGGTGCATCCTGCGATTGGGCACGCACTAAGTTCACTATGGACGAGGATATGAGTGCGTCGGTCATTAAGGTATTCGTGGACCTCTACAATAAGGGCAAGATATATCGAGGTGCTAGGATGGTGAATTGGGACCCTGCTGCACTTACAGCCCTCTCAGACGAAGAGGTTATATATCAAGAGCAACAGAGCAAGCTCTACTACCTCAGATATAAGGTAGTGGGGAGTGATGAAACCCTCATAGTTGCCACTACTCGTCCAGAGACTGTTCTTGGCGACACTGCTGTATGCGTAAATCCTTCTGATGAAAGATTTGCTCACCTAAGAGGTAAGAGTGTTATTGTTCCTATGGCTAACCGTGAGGTACCAATTATCGAGGATGAGTATGTAGATATTGAGTTTGGTACTGGTGCTCTAAAAATTACCCCAGCACACGATATTAACGACTACAATATTGGACTAAAACACAACCTAAAATCAATCGATATATTCAATGATAATGGTACGCTCAATGAAAATGGAGCAGAGTATGCTGGTAAAGATCGCTTTGAGGTGCGTGAGATTATCGTAAAGGATATGGAGTCTAACAATCTTATCGAAAAGATTGAGGACTATGTAAATAAAGTGGGAACTTCGGAGCGTAGTGGTGCGGTTATCGAGCCGAAATTATCTACGCAGTGGTTCCTTTCGATGAAAGAGTTAGCTGACCCTGCACTAAAGGCAGTGATGGATGACATAGTGGCACTACACCCGTCGAAGTTCAAGAATACTTATCGCCACTGGATGGAGAACGTAAAGGATTGGTGTCTAAGCCGTCAGCTATGGTGGGGACAACAGATTCCTGCATTCTACCTACCTAGCGGTGAGTTTGTAGTTGCCGAAACTAAGGAGGAGGCACTAGCTCTTGCCACTGCCAAGGATAGTTCAATTAAATTAGAGGATCTTCGTCAGGACGACGATGTGCTAGATACTTGGTTTAGCTCGTGGTTATGGCCAATTTCAGTATTTGGTGGTATTATGGAGCCTGAGAATGAGGAGATAAAGTACTACTACCCTACTCAAGATCTAGTGACTGCACCCGAGATTCTATTCTTTTGGGTTGCTCGTATGATTATTGCGGGCTACGAATATAGAGGCGAAAAGCCATTTGGTAACGTCTACCTAACTGGTATTGTTAGAGATAAGCAGCGCAGAAAGATGAGTAAATCGTTGGGCAATTCACCTGACCCACTAGATCTTATCGCTAAGTATGGTGCAGACTCTGTGCGTGTAGCTATGATGATGCTCGGTTCAGCTGGTAATGACATCCTATTCGATGAGTCACAGATCGAGCAAGGACGTAACTTTGCGGGTAAGATATGGAACTCCTTTAGGTTGGTATCAATGTGGGAAGTTGATCAGACAATTAAACAACCACAGAGCGCACGCTTGGCAATTGAGTGGTTCAACTCACTATTTACAAAGACAGTAGAGCAGATTAATCAAGATTTCGACAACTATCGTATCTCTGATGCACTGCTTAAACTCTATAAGCTATTCTATGATGACTTCTCTGCATCATACCTTGAGGCGATTAAGCCTGCGTATGGTGAGCCTATAGATTCGGCAACCATCGAGTCGACTAAGTCTATATTCGAGGAGTTACTAAAGCAGCTACATCCATTTATGCCATTCCTATCCGAAGAGATATGGCACCACCTACGCCCACGCTCTGAGCGTCAGAGCATCGTAGTTGCTCAGTATGACGAGGTAAGTGTTAGTTCGGAGGATGAACTGAGGGTATCTAGAATGGAACTTGCACTACAAGCAGTTAGTGAGGTTCGTGGAGTTAGAGCGTCGAAGGGTATCTCTGCTAAGGAGACCCTAACACTTATGGTTAAGTCGGATGAGAACTACCCTGTGGAGCTACTGACCGTTATTGAGAAGTTGGCTAATGTTACACTTGTGGAATATGACCAAGCAGTGGCAGCTATACCATTTATAGTAAAGACAACTGAATACTTTGTAGTACTAGGTGATGATGCTATTGACATTGAGGCAGAGCGTGAGAAATTGGAGAAGGATTTGAAATACTATAAAGGCTTCCTTGTTAGCGTTGAGAAGAAACTATCTAACGAAAAGTTTGTAGCTAATGCACCTCAGAAGGTACTAGATAATGAGTACGCAAAGCGTGACGATGCTACAAGCAAGATATCATCTATAACCAAACAACTTGCCTCACTATGTTAAGCCCTACAACACGCTTTGCGGTTATAGGTCACGGCTCTTGGGCTACTGCTCTGGTGAAGATTATAACTGATAGCGGTATCGCAGTTGATTGGTATGTCAGGAACTCTGAGGTACTTGATTCACTACGCAATGAGCGATTTAACCCAAAGTATCTCCGTGATGTACACTTTCGCACCGATAGTTTTGTGCTACACAGTGATATTAATAGTGCTTTAAAGTGCGCCGATGTAGTAATACTTGCGACACCATCAGCGTTTCTGAAGAATGTAATGAGGGAGATTAACATTCCTCTGAGTGAGAAGTTTGTAATATCTACGATTAAAGGTATCGTGCCAGATGAATATATCACAATTGCTGAGTACTTAAATCAGTTTTGGGGGCTTCCGTTTGACAATATAGGAGTACTAACGGGTCCTTGCCACGCCGAAGAGGTAGCGCAAGAGAGGCTTTCATACCTGACCCTAGCCTGCAAGAGTGAGGATAGAGCTATGGAGTTAGCCACGGCATTTAATTGTGGTTATATCCGAACTTCCACTAGCACTGACATCTACGGAACTGAGTATAGTGCTGTGCTGAAGAATATATATGCTATTGCTGTGGGTATGTGTCATACCCTCGGTTATGGCGATAACTTCACTTCGGTGCTTATAGCTAATGCGGCAATAGAGATGCAAAGGTTTATGGACTCGACATATAAGTACCCACGTCAAGTACTTGCCTCGGCATACCTTGGCGATTTACTAGTGACGTGTTACTCTGGATTCTCACGCAATCGCTCATTTGGACAGCTTATTGCTAAGGGATTCTCAGTAAAGATTGTTCAGATGGAGATGGGTATGGTGGCAGAGGGTTACTATGCAGCTGCTTGCATTAAGCAAATAATCTCACAGAAGAGCGTTAGCGTAGATATGCCGATTGCCGATGCAGTCTACTCGATACTATATGAGGGCAAAAGTGCAAAGACTGAGATTAAAAAGATATTAGACAAATTTATATAAAAATAACATAGTAAATTCAAGATGAAACTAAACTTATCAAAGATTGGATTAGAGATTACCCCCGAGGTAATGAGTGAAATGGAGGAGTGTAACGGTCTACTGCATAGCGGTCAGGGCGAGGGAAGTGACTTCCTAGGCTGGGTAAACCTACCTAGCTCTATTAACTCAGCATTTCTAGCTGATATAGAAAACACGGCTCGTTCTTTGGCATCAAATGCAGAGGTGGTAATAGTTGTAGGTATTGGAGGTTCGTATCTAGGAGCAAAGTCTGTTCTCGATGCGTTGAGTAATAACTTCGACTTACTACAAAAGAAGCGTTCAACTCCAATCGTGTTGTTCGCTGGTCAGAACCTTTCGGAGGACTATCTAGCTGAGATGATGGAGGTACTAGCAGACTACTCGATAGCTTGTGTTGTTATCAGTAAGTCTGGTACTACAACCGAGCCAGCTGTTGCGTTTAGAATCATCAAGGAGGAGATTGAGCGTAGATACACCAAAGCTGGTGCAGCCGAAAGAATTGTAGCGGTTACTGACCGTAGCCGTGGAGCACTTCGTACACTAGCAACTCAGGAGGGTTATAAGACCTTTGTAATCGAGGATAATATTGGGGGTCGTTTCTCAGTACTAACACCAGTGGGTTTACTCCCACTTGCAGTTGCAGGAGTAGACATTAAGGCACTAGTAGAGGGTGCATTAGATATGGAACGTGCAACAGGTAACGAGGTACCATACTCAGAGAACCTATCAGCGCAATACGCAGCGGCTCGCACTATGCTATATAGAGGCGGCAAGAAGATCGAAATTTTAGCATCATACGAACCAAAACTTGCAAATATAGGAGAGTGGTGGAAACAGCTCTATGGTGAGAGTGAAGGTAAGGAGGGTAAGGGTATATTCCCTGCATCGGTGACCCTTACCGCTGATCTACACTCTATGGGTCAGTATATCCAACAGGGCGAGCGTACGCTATTTGAGACCGTTATTTCAGTAGGGCAGTCAAACGAAGAGCTAGTAATCAAAAAGGATACAGAGAATCTAGATGGTTTGAATTTCCTTGCTGGCAAACGTGTAAGCGAGGTAAATCGTATGGCGCAACTAGGTACAATGCTAGCACACGTTGATGGTGGTGTGCCAAATATCGAGATTGAACTACCACGTATCGACGCATACTCTATTGGTCAGATGCTATATTTCTTCGAGAAGGCTTGTGGTATCAGCGGTTACGCACTTGGCGTAAATCCATTCGATCAACCCGGCGTTGAGGACTATAAAGCAAATATGTTTGCACTACTTCGCAAACCGGGATTTGAGGCTCAAAGCGAAGAAATTTTAAAGAGATTATAAGATTCTTTATATACAAAAAAAGATTAAGTGATGATTGGACTTGGAGGATTTGGTTCAAGGCGCAAACCACGCCAATTTAAGTACAAGCCGTTTTACTGGGATGAGGAGGCAGAATTGCGTGAGGATCGCCGCAAAGCTCGTGAGGCTTCGGAACCAGACTATAAGGCTGAGGAGGACGAAGAGTATAGCCCCGGCTCTATTATTCGTGCTCAGAGGCTTCGCAGGATGAGAGCATCGGAGAAGATGAAGAGCAAGTCGGGAGTTACACTTTTAAGAACACTTATCTTTGTAGTACTACTTGGTGCTATGATATTTATACTAGCCGATAAGATTTCACTTATATTCTAGTAATTTTAATTTGTATTAGATGTCCTAGGGTGGCTTGATTAGTTTGTTGAGCTACCCTTCGGTTTTTTGTACTTAAATAGAGATGATAGAGCTTCTACCCATACATATTGCTAACCAAATCGCAGCAGGCGAGGTGGTTCAACGTGGTGCATCTATTGTAAAAGAGCTAATAGAAAATGCAGTGGATGCAGGTGCTACAAAGGTAAGTATTAGGATCGAGGATGGTGGAGCAAACTTAGTACAAGTTGTGGATAATGGATGCGGTATGTCTGCTGAGGATACTACCAAGGCATTCCTACGCCACGCCACCTCTAAGATTAGAACTGCCGAGGATCTCTTTGCTCTTCGTACATTTGGCTTTAGAGGCGAAGCATTAGCCTCGATAGCATCTGTTGCCGAGGTTGAACTCACCACTCGTAGGGAGGAGGATGAGCTAGCCACACGAGTAGTAATTCGTAATGGTTTAGAGGTTGAAAGAGAGTTCTGTGGAGCAGCAGTTGGCACTTCAATTACCGTTAGGAATCTCTTTTATAGTATTCCAGCTCGTCGAAAGTTCCTAAAGAGCGAGAAGTACGAGGCAAGGCTTTGTAGAACAGAGTTTGTACGTGTGGCAATGATTAACGAAGGTGTCGCATTTGAGTACAGCGACTCAACGGTACCAACCCCTACGATACTACCTATTCAGAATAGGCATAGTCGTATTATTGCGCTTACTAAATCTTCATACGCCAAGCACCTATTCCCAATAGTTGTAGATAGTCCAACAGTAAAGATATCTGGGTACGTAGGTTCTCCAGATACTGCAAAACCAAAGGGTCGTTCCGATCAATACCTTTTTGTAAATGGCCGCTACTTCCGCAATCCACGTCTATTTAAGTCGATTTGTGCTGCATATGATAGGCTAATTAAGTCAGATACCACACCTACATACTTTATATACTTACAGGTAGATGAGAGTAGATTGGATGTAAATATTAGCCCCACTAAGACTGAAATTCGCTTTGAGGATGAAGAGGTCATCGAGCAAATTCTACAAACGGCAGTACGTCAAACCCTAGGTAAGCACAACATACTTGAGGTTATTGACTTCACACCCAAAGAGGTTGATATACCTAGCTATACACCTCAAAGGGAGTTTGTTACACCCCCTAGTTTCACTCCAAAGAGCGACTACAATCCATTTGCGTATAGCGCATTTGACAATGAGGCAATTCCCGAAGATTTCGACGAACAGAAAGCTCACTTCGATGAGAACTATATGATGAGTGAGAGTTATATTGCTCCGCTTAATCCACAGAACAATGACAATCTTCACAACGAACTAAGAGCTGATATTGAATACACTACTATGCAAATAGAGGGTAATAAATATCTTGCAGTGGATAGCATTGGAGGATTAGTTATAGTAAATATCGCTAGGGCTAGGATGAGAGTCGAGTACGAAAAGATACTATGCAACTCCTCGACACTCGCCCAAGAGTCACAACTGCTAGCACTAGGCTGTACAGTTGAACTCACTCAAGAGCAGAAGGTACGAACGCTATCGAATATTGAGAGCTATGAGAGCTATGGCTTTAGACTTGAAAACCATCAGGGCACATCTATCAAGATCACTGCTCTACCCAATGGCTTTACTGTCGAGGACTTCATAACATTAGTTGAAGAGGATATTACCATAGATCCAAGGGAGCGCATTGCAATGCTTTCGACCAGTAATATCCTAAAGCAAAGCCCTGAGAAGATGAGCGAAGATGAGCGATCTTCACTATTCGAGAGGCTAATGGCGTGTGAGGAACCATCATATACCCCTAATGGGTTGAAAATTATAGAGATTATTGACGATATTGAAAAGAGATTTAAAAGATAATGAAATTCGAAATTAAAAGTGTTGTGAGCAACCTTATAATGCTCAACTTCGTAGTAATGGTATTTATGGCACTTACGCCACGATACGATGAATTTACGACTAACTACTTAATGTTATGGCCGTATCAGAGTGATATGTTTGGTGTATGGCAGCTAGTGAGCTATATGTTCATCCACGCTGACTTTACGCACCTACTCTTTAATATGTTTGCACTATGGATGTTCGGCAGGCAGTTGGAGTACGACCTTGGGTCGCAGAGATTTTTGCTCTACTACCTACTCACTGGTATAGGTGCGGGTGTACTAAACTTACTTGTTATGAGCCTAACGGGCGACTATGGGTTAACTATCGGGGCTTCGGGTGCAGTTTTCGGCATACTACTAGCCTTTGGGGTACTACACCCAAACGTGCCGCTATATCTCTTCTTCATTCCAGTACCTATCAAGGCTAAGTGGTTTGTTATCGGTTATGGTGCCATTGAGCTACTTCAAGGTATCTCGATGAATGATAATATTGCACACTTTGCTCACCTTGGCGGTATGGTATTTGGGCTACTATTATTGCTTGTGTGGCGAGCGCAACGCAAAATTCACTTCTAGAAGAAATAACTCTTGCTGATGACCAGACGTAGAAATCTCCTCTCAAGGCTGATAAGTTTCATAATGATTTTGCTGACATTGATGGCAACTCTTATGCTTATTTGCCTGTATCTTGCAGGGTATGTTAGCCCGCAGAGTAATGTGTTTTTTTCGTTCTTTGCCCTCGGTGCACCATTTATCTACCTACTCAACATACTACTACTACTCTACTGGATTTACAGGTGGAGAGTATGGGCAATAGTCATTGCTATTCCACTACTTGGGGGCATAGGTGGCATCGGAAACTTCATCCAACTATCCATAACCAAAGAGTATGACTCTAGCAGAGACAAAGGTAAAGAGTTATGCATTGTCACATATAATACACATAGGATGGGTGGTGAGGCTGCCACTATGGAATTCTTTAGCTCTATTATCGACTCCATTAGCAATACAAAGGCGGACATAGTGTGCCTTCAGGAGTTTTTTATCAAGGACTCATCGAAGTTAAATAGGGCGGGCAAGCTCTTCAAAGAGTATCCATATCAACTCTATCAAGGCAATGCAAAGAAATCACTATCACACTATCGAGGTTTGGTTGTACTTAGTAAATACCCAATAGTTGATGGTACGTACCATCAATTTCCACCCCTTGAAAATGGGTTTTTGCAGTGTGATATTATTCACAGGGATGACACTATCAGCCTATTTAACACTCACCTACAAACCACCTCATTCAATGTAGTTGTAGGCGATTATCAGGGTGTGTCAGGGTTAGTGGACAGCGAGAATAGAGTATCTCAGAGCAAACAAGTACTAGATAGTCTAGCAAATAATTTCAAACTAAGGGCAATTCAAGCAGATTCCCTAGTACACCTCAGCCAGAGGAGTAGTAAGAATATCATAATTCTAGGAGATTTCAACTCACCTCCTATGAGCTATGCCTACACTACTATCTCATCGGGGCTTAGGGATGCTTTCAGAGAGCAAGGCTCAGGCTATGGGAGTACATACCGTGCTCTGTTGGGTGGTATATTTAGAATTGATTATCTATTTTATAACGACACGTACTATGATTGCATTGAGTACGAGTCACCAGAGTGGGTAATGTCAGACCATAAACCAGTAATAGTAACACTTAAACAAAAGAATTAGACAATGAAATATGACGAATTGCGTAATAAGGTAGAGACGATTTGGGATAATCGAGAGCTACTAGCGGATAATATCAAGGCTATCGAAGAGGTGGTCGAACTACTAAACAGCGGTGAACTAAGATGTGCCGAGCCAAAAGAAGATGGAAGTTGGCAGGTCAATGAGTGGGTCAAAAAGGCAGTTATTCTGTACTTTCCGACTCAAAAGATGCGTACTATGGAGGCAGGCGAGCTTGAATTTTACGATAAGATTGAGCTGAAGCGTGGTTACGAAGAGTTAGGAGTTAGAGTTGTACCTCACGCAGTTGCACGTTATGGTTCGTATATCTCAAGTGGTGTGATTCTAATGCCATCGTTCGTCAACATTGGAGCTTATGTAGGCGAGGGAACTATGGTCGACACTTGGGCTACGGTGGGTAGCTGTGCGCAGATTGGAGCACGAGTACACCTTAGTGGAGGTGTTGGTATCGGTGGTGTATTGGAGCCAGTACAGGCTGCACCAGTGATTATCGAGGACGATTGTTTTATTGGCAGTCGAGCGATTGTGGTTGAGGGAGCAAGGGTATGTAAAGGTGCTGTGCTTGGGGCAAATGTAGTGATTACCGGTTCAACTAAAGTTATCGACACTCGTAATGGAGAGGAGTATCGAGGATACGTACCAGAGCGTGCAGTAGTAATCCCGGGTACGTATAATAGAGAGTATCCTTCGGGTAGTTATGGTGTTCCTTGTGCTCTGATTATTGGAGAGCGAAAGGAATCTACCGATCTAAAGACATCTCTAAATGATGCACTTAGAGAGGGTGAGGTAGCCGTATAGCGAGACCATTGCAAAACTTATGTTTTGCTCCGCTATTGAGAGCGTGTCTAAAAAACATTTTTATACCCACTCATACACAAAAGAGGATGTCT
>CAYJLU010000045.1:0-12403 GCA_964371395.1 uncultured Rikenellaceae bacterium
GGAGCATACCTAAGTATGTGACTGAAGAGTCATTAGAGTTATCTTTGAAATATCGCTGCCTTGTAACGGTCTCATAATGAAATTTGGGTGATAAAAAGGCATAAAAATGAGTCCTGTACTACTATGAGAATAGTTAAGACAAGAATAATAGCGTGTGAAAGAAAGTATATAGAATCGATAACTGAGTCAAATTGCTTGGATAACAAGGTAGAGATGTATCGAAGTGGCAAAGATTGACCTTATTGATAAGAAAAGATGCAAGAGGCACCCTAAAAGAGTAAATTCAAGTACAAGAGGAGGAGTAATATCAAACAACAAAGAGAGGTGCAGGTTGATCATAAAACTGTGCACACAGCATATAATCTACAATCGCTGTATAATCTCAATTAAATACAAAGAACACAGTGATAATAGCGAAAGAAAAGGGGGAAGAGGCAGTCAGGTTCCTGCACAAAAAATATCTTGCCTACTGCGATAGGCAAGACGCTAAACACAGCACAAAAGACAATAAAAGATAGCTACAATAGCTCAAAAATAGTATTCAAAGGTAATTACACTTCTGCACATATAGAATCAATCCTACACTTGAAATAAAAGATGCGGAACACGTCGAATAAGACAACTAGATCACACAATATACACTACCCTACAAACATAAAAAAGAGACTTCCTTCCTAAATATTAGAAAGAAAGTCTCAATGTAAAGTATTAATCTGTGACTCTAAACCTGAATCACTTTGTGGATTATCTAATTACTCAGCTTTTAAGCTGACTACTAGATACCCCAACCTGGGTTTTGTTGACCCTGAAGATTAGTATTAGTCTGAAGCTCTAGAGTCGGGATAGGCCAAGTAAGTTTGTAGTAACCTGCTGGTACAACAATTTGATCGTAGCCAGGACCTGTCATAATACTACCATCAGAATCTAGTGCTGCCTGACGTCCATCAAATCCGATGTTCCAACGCTTAAGACACTGGATACGTAGACCCTCACCAATAGTTTCCTTAGCCCACTCATCCTGGATAGCCTCTAGTGTAGCTTGAGTTTCACTTGCACCACGCGCTGATTGAAGTGCATTAAGTACAAGCATTGCATTTGAAGTATTACCATCCATATACGCAGCTTCAGCGGCGATAAGATATGCCTCAGAGATACCCATTGCACGTGGAGCAACTAATGTTTCAGAATAGTTATTAAGGCTAAGCGCAGGATTTCCTTTATACTTAGTTAGGAACATCTGAAACGATAAACCACCGTCGATAACAGCTGCCACTTCAGCAAAGAAAGACGTAGTACGGATATCTGCCTCTTCATAAAGATCAAACGCATTTTGATTAGGTAGATAGTACGTAGTATAAGCATAATCCTGAATTTGAATACCATAATTAGGTAGCCATCCAAACACTTCCATATAGTACGAGTTTGAAGCAGGTAGTTCTGATAGAGATGCAAATGATTGAAGGATAGTCTCCGTACCATTTTGGTCTACAAGTTCCATATTCAGCTCTTCTACTGAAGTAGAAAGTGGGTATCTACCAGAGTTAACAAGCGCGATAGCAACAGTGTATGCAACGTCGTAGTTGTGTACGTGAAGATTAACTCTTGCCTCTAGAACTGAAAGAGCATCTAGAGTTGGATAGATAGATCTCACTGTACCTTGAGTAGTCATAAGTGACTTAGCAACTGAGATGTCACGAAGAATCTGCTCATAAGTAGCCTCTAGTGAAGAACGCTGTGGTTTCGCATCAACATCTGGAGATAGAACAATAGGAAGACCTAATGCTTGTGCTGCTGTTGATGGTTCGTAATCAACGGCAAAGAACTGCGCTAGCTGGTGGTAAGCATAAGCTCTAAAAAATATTGCTTGTCCTTTCCATTGGTTAAGGTTAGTAACCTCAGCTGCACTCAACTCAGCTACATCAACATTTTCGATATTAACGATAACTGTGTTAGCTTGAGTAACAAGAGCATAGTAACCATTCCAAATAGCTTCTACATCTTGGTCACCTTCAGTGAAGCTATCACCCATAGTATGGATAGCACCACCATTGTTACCAAAACCTAGAACTGCGTTGAACATATCGCCTTGTATTTCAGGCATCGTTGTATAGATTCCGTTTTGAACTGCACGGAAATAGACTGCAAGTCCTTCAGAGAACTGTCTAGCCTTTTCATAGGTATCGAATACTTCTGTAAGATCCTCGTAAGTATCTGAATTCGTCGGCTTTAGGTCAAGATCACACGCAGTAACTGAAGCTAGTACAGCGAGCGATGTGAATACTTTATATATTAATTTCATTGTATTTAATCTGTTAAAGGTTTAACTTTTATCTGCTTCGTACTAGAAAGTTAATTCAATACCGAATACAAATTGCTTAGTATTAGGAAGTGCACCCAAAGAAAGGTTTTGGTCAACCTCAGGGTCAATACCAGTATACTCAGTAACTGTGAATAGGTTACGTGCAGTAGCTGATACTCTAATACCATTGATTACATCTTGTCCCTTAAGAACTGTCTTAGGAATATCGTAAGCAACTACAAGATTCTTTAGACGTAGGAACGAAGCGTTTTCGATAAGGTGAGTGTCAAATTGCATAGTAGCACCTGTTGCCCAGTTAGGGAACATAACTTCGTCACCTGGGTTTTGCCAGTATTCAGTAATAGCTGAATCTTGGTTGTAACCAGAGAAGTTATTAGGGTTTTGCGAGAAGAATTTATCGTTGTTGATCATATACTTACCAAGAACGTAAGAGAAGTCAGCACGTAGTGAGAAGTTCTTCCAGTGACCGCTTACCGAGAATCCACCAGCGATTGGTGCATACTGCGAGTAACCTGTATTTTGTTGAAGTGCATCGCTAAATGATGTTGTAGTCTGCTCTTTGCTTGTTTGAGTAAAGTCATCACCCGGTAGGTACCAAAGTTGGTTACCAGTGGCAGGATCGATACCAGCCCAAATTGGGTAGTAAAGAGATACTGATTGACCTACTGCGTAAGTTACACCTGTGTTAGGTACTGTCCAGCTATCACGTCCGTCAAATAGTTCAGTGATAACTTGCTTGTTGTAGTTGAAGTTAAATCCAACATTTAAAGAGTAATCTCTCTGACGGAAGATATCGTAATCAATCGAGAAGTCAACACCCGAGTTACGCATACCACCTACGTTTTTAAGTACTGAAGTGAAACCTGAAGTAGATGGAAGAGGCACTGACATAAGCATATCATCAGTTATACGATCGTAGTACTCTAGGTTAATGTTCAGACGATTCCAAAGTGAGATGTTAGCTGCAACTGTAAGTTTCTTCTGAGTCTCCCAAGTAAGGTCTGGGTTGTAAGAGTTAGTGATACCAAGACCAGCATTATCATCGTAACGACCGATAACTGAGTATTGACCTTGCCAAGTATAGTTACCAATAGAAGAGTTACCTTGTGTACCGTAACTTACCTTAGCTGCAAGAGCTGAGATAGTTTCGTTTTCCTTTAGGAATGTATTTTTGATATCCCATCTTGCACCTAATGCCCAGAAAGTAGCACTTTGGTTGTTAGTACCAAAACGTGAAGAGCTATCGTTACGAACTGTTGCATCTACATATAGTTTATCGCTAAAGCCATAGTTAACCTGACCGAAGTATGATAGGTAAGAGTAGTCTGAAGAAGAAGAACTTACATCATAAGTACTTTGCTTACCGAATTGAAGTTGGAATAACTCATCAGATTCAATACCATTAGCAGCTGCATATAGGCCTTCGCTATGATATGCAATACCTTCTTGACCTACAAGTACTGTAAGAGCGTGATCTTCGTTAATGTCGAACGAATACTCAATAGTATTAGTAATAGTTGCAGTAAGGTAGCTCTCAAGTTGTTGTACATTTCTACCGTTACCAATTGACTCTACATAAGAAGCAAGTCTCTTATAGTCAAAGTCTCTATAAATGTACTCTAGACCACCACGAGATGTGATAAGTAGGTTTTCTACTGGCTCTAATTGGATGTACATAGAAGATGCAGTACCGTAATCTTTAGTAGATTGAGGTTGAGCATCCGTTAGATATTCAGGATTGTAAAGGTTTGCACCCGGGATTCTCTGAGAGTAGTACGCTTCGCCTGTCTCTTGATTGTAGGTAGTGTATAGTGGGTTATTCAGGTAAGAAAGACCACCATTCAGGTTATTTGTAGAGAAGAAAGGATTGCTACGAACCTCATTGTAAAGAAGTTGTACGTTAGCACCTAATTTCATCCAATCCTTAACTTGGCTCTCAATGTTAGAGCGAACGCTATACTTGTTATAGTATGAACCGTAAGCGTTACCATCTTGTTCGTAGATGTTAGCTGAGATGAAGTAGTTAGTCTTTTCGTTACCACCTGAGATAGATACGTCACCTTGGAATACTGGTGCCCACTGATGTTGGTAGTAGTAAAGCCAGTTTGTATTAACACCAGCTTCGTAGTTGTTAGTTAAAACGTCGCTAGGTGCAAAGGTTCCTTGTTGGTTGTAACCGTAAGTTCCACTGCTTTCCCAGAAGTTATAAAGCTCTTGACCTGAGAATAGGTTATCGTAGAACGTAGTAGAAACCTGAGTAGAAACACCATACTGAACACCTACTCTAATTTGAGCATCACCACCTTTACCACGCTTAGTAGTATAGTAGATAACACCATTAGCTGCACGTGAACCGTATACAGAAGTTGCAGATGCATCCTTAAGTACAGAGATACTCTCAAAGTCCTTAGGGTTCATCGCCTGAATAGTTGTTGCGCTCACCTGAATACCGTCAAGGATATAAAGTGGCTCACTGCTCGATCCGATAGAACCTAGACCGTGAAGACGGACAGATTGAGTTGCGCCCGGCTCTCCAGATGAAGTATAGATCTGAAGACCTGGAACTTTACCTTGAAGTGCATCCATCACGCTTGCTGATGGGCGGTTCTCAAGTTCTTTAGAAGTTACCTGAGTTACCGAACCAACGATTGTACCAACCTTACGAGCCGAGCCGTAACCTGTTACAACAACTGCGTCGATATCAGTTGCATCTTGCTCCATTTCGAAGTTGATAACCTCGCCATTAGCAGACGCTGGCTTGCTCTGTGATGCAAGACCTGCGTAAGATACTTTAATTACTTTGTTCTGAACTGAGCTTGGAATTGTAAGTTGGTACATACCATTTACATCAGTAAGAGTGGCAGTGCCGCTCTCCTCAACTAGAACTGTCGCACCTATGACCGGGGTTCCGTCATCAGCATAGGTTACTTTACCGCTTACTTTTAGTGATTGTGCAACAGCATTCTGAATGCCTGAGCCCAAAAACAGAGTAAGCACCGCAAGAAGTAGAACTTTTTTCATACTTAAATAAGTGTTTGGTTTAAAAAAATGTTAATTGTGTTCAAAAAAATTAAGGTTTTAATGTGGTTGTTCTGAAAGATCGCCCACAAGCTGCGTCAACGCTTCTTTGTCACTAACTTACTTAACTTTAAATTACTAAAATTGAGCAGTTTACCTGAAAACATACACACCGCTTCTGGACGTATTCCATATCACTCACACTAAAGCCTCAGTGCAAATCTAAGAATTATATTTCGGAAAATCAAATATTGTATCATTTTTATTAGATAAAATCAATTAAATATTCGCCGATATTTTGTGATTTTTTCATATTTTACGTCTAATTAATGAGAATTTTTACTTTTTAAAGCAACCAACAATTAAGTTAAATAAATTTTACAGATAATATTATAAGGAAAGGAAAATATAAACTTTAACCGAATTATATTGGTAGTTATATGAACAAAACAAAATAGCCAGTACAATATATACTATGGATATTATTAAAATCACGATTTTTGAAAATTGAGTAGATAAATAACTCTAGCACTAGAATGGTTCGGGCTAAACGACAACTTCTCCTCGCCTTAGCATAGATAATACGCTAGAATATAGATTCAGGGGTGCTATAAATGAGACCTGAATATAGATTGACACCAATAATATTGATAACTGAATCTCGAGAATCAAGCATTATGAGTTTTCTAAACTCTAATTATTACTATTGATAGAGTAATAATAGATTATTGAAAAGTTCAGCAAATAAACTATACTACCTTGAACTTTAAAATATGTATATCGCTAGACTTAACAGTGTACTTTGACAAAACACATTGAACTAGAATTCAAACCAGCGAAAAGTTCACCTTTGTAAATTGAGGAGTTTTGAGAAGGAAAAATTTTATCAAAAAAAAAGTGAGAATTTCTACCTTCACGGTAAAAATTCTCACTCTATTCTCTGAAATTGCGCTTAGATTACTTCTTTGCTGCAATGTGTTTTTTGTATCGGCTATTGAACTTATCCACACGTCCTGCGGTATCAACTAACTTCTGCTTTCCTGTATAGAACGGGTGAGAAGTGTTAGAGATTTCCATTTTATAGACTGGGTAGGTTTCGCCATCCACTTCGATAGTTTCCTTCGACTGTACAGCGGACCGACACAAAAAGACGTGGTCATTTGACATATCCTTGAATGCCACAACTCTGTAACCTTCTGGGTGTATTCCCTCTTTCATTGTTCTTTTTGTGTTTATTTGTTAATAAAAAGTGGATGCAAAGATAGTCTATTTTTTCTCGTGTTCCAAATTTTTTGCTATTTTGTTATAAAAATTTACTACTCTGCACTAGAACATAAGGGAAAGACCTACATTAAATTGAGTGATATTAGGACCTAGACCATCCTGAAATATAGATTCTGGATAGTATTGAGCTTTTAGTGCAAAGGTTGAACCTACACCCACATTCATCTCAAAGCCATAACGTAACTGCTCCACATTAGCTCCTCGCCACTTGCGTTGCTTTCCGTACTCTGAACTCTGCTCCAAGAAGAATGACTCATAGCACCAAGAACCAACCACTCCAATATTTACCCACGCATCAACATATTTTGAGAACCAAAACTCAAAGAGAAGTGGGACTTGAAAGTATGCTGTGGTTAGTTTGGTCTGCTTCCATCCCGATTGTGGATCTGAAAACTTATCGTTATTCACTACAATCTCTCCTGTTAGCGGATCATTTGTAAATGATATAGGATCGGCAAATCGAAGGCTATTGACCTGAAGTCCAAATCCAGTGACTATACCAAAATTTCCTCTACCATATATTACATAGTCTGCAAAGTTAAAGTTTGCACCTATCGAAGCAGCACTCTGCTTACCCCAGCTCAAATCTTTTGGCAATGAGTAGCTATTGTACATTAAACTTACTCC
This sequence comes from uncultured Rikenellaceae bacterium, assembly GCA_964371395.1. Taxonomy (GTDB): domain Bacteria; phylum Bacteroidota; class Bacteroidia; order Bacteroidales; family Rikenellaceae; genus Mucinivorans. The sequence goes on from CAYJLU010000045.1 coordinate 7,250, forward strand.
TGCCCAGTGCCCCTCGCTACTACGCCAACGCTTGCTGTCGGGTAGAACTCTATACTTCAATGCCTCATCTATGGCATCTTGCCCAGTACGAACAAAGGCTATAAGATCGGTGGTGGTATTATGTGAAAATGTTGTATCACTATCAGTTATCGTTAAGGTACCCTCTCTGTATTTATATACTCGAGTTTTCGACAATTCTACATCCTGAGGATCCGTGTACACTACCGTTGCTTGAGTTGAGCTGTCGCAACTCTCCACTGTGTCACACTGCGTATGCACGATTATAACTCGATCTTCTACTTCAATACTATCCTGCACGTTAATAGCATTGGCAATACCTATACCTAGTATAAGTATTAGGGTTAGGGTAATTTTTTTCATTGTTAAGTTGTATATTTTGTTTAGTTATTTACTGCTAGGCGAAAGGTATCGCTCAAGTATTTCTTAAGAGATTGACTCTTTCGTTGATTTATCTCTCTGTTTTCTGATAAATGTGATTTGAATTTTTGGCTAGTTATTCCAAAAAGGACGATTTGGCTCCGCTCCTTTATAGTTCTTTGCTGCCCTTTATCTCCACTAAGACCGAATAGTATGACGCTAGGTTCTTTACGTGATTTGACCTCTACTACTGGACTATTACCTAGACTACACTGCTGAGGTTCAGCATCGATAGCTGCAACGAGTACTTCGGGTGAGATAACCTCTGCTACCTGCCTTCTCTCAACCGTTTTAATCAGCTCGTCCTGCCCCTGAACACTATCCTCTTTTGAGACTTTCTCGCTATGTCTATGGCTATCACTCTTATCCGCAACCAACTTATCATTGACGGTGAGTTGCTCCTCTGGCAAGACGCTTTCGATAGTAGCGGATTCACTTTCTGTATATTGTTGTGCTACCACCACACTACTCTGTGAATTATCCTGTTCAATTTTCGCCTCTAGTACTACTGATACGTCTCCTCCATCTATAAATTGAACTGAGACAAATAGTGCAACAATTGAAGCTGCCACCGCTCCAATCCATAGGTTTCGTAATTTCACTGTTTTCCGCTCCACACAAACAACCTCCTCACGCTTCAGCAACTCCTTACCATCATAGATAATTCTTGGTGCTGGTATTTTATCTATTACACTTCTCTTTTTCATAACGCTCTATTCAACTTAGATTGTAACTTCTCTCTTACTCTATGTATTTTGACCTTCACTAGCGATGCGCTAAGTTTGGTTATATTCTCAATCTCTTTGTAACTATACCCCTCCCAATCTCTTAGTATGATAATGGTTTTGTCCTCTAGCGGTAATTTCTCAAGCTCTTGCCACACAATCTCATTTGTATTATCATACTCACTGCTATAACTACCTATATTACTATCATCCACACTATCAAAAACTCTATTTCGTAGTGCTCTATGGTACGAAACTGCGAGATTATATGCTATTGTAAAGAGATAACTCTTAGATGTCTTCGGCTTTACAAACTCACGACGCTCCCAGAGCCGAAGAAATGACTCTTGAACAATATCACGACTCTCATCTCTGTTTCTGGTCGTAAAAACCATAAATCGTAACAGTGCATCCGCATATTTATCAACTGCTATATTATACTCATTTATGGTCATACGGTTATTATGGGTTGTTGTCGTCTGTTGTGTGTTGTTTGTAGGTTATACGCTGAAGTAGAAGAAAAGTTACATTATTGCCTGAAATTTATACAGAAATATTAGATGTGGTTCTATAAATTTACTCATAAAATCAACTAATAAAATACTTTTAATCAATATTTTACCTAACGCATACATATTCAAAATACACGAAAGTATTATTTAAAATAATTCGTGGAAGAGTCAAAATATTATGGTACAGACTAAGAGAACAGTATAGATCATCCTCCTTCCCTCTTTGGTAGAGGATAAATGGTAGCCAAATCCCTAGACATTGGACTTAGAGAGCGGATAGGCGATTTAAGATTACTTTGGTTGTTTGGCAATAATATACCTTTCCTTTCTAATGCGTCTAATACCGAGATAGGCTACAACCAATAGGAAAATTGCCGCAAGGGTATATACCGTCCAATAAGTATTATCGGATAGATTAAGTATTTCCCTAAAGCTCTTATCTTTACCAAGGAATAGAAATGAGGTATATGCAATTCCATTATTGAGCATATGTATTATAATTGCAGTGGCAAGCGACCGAGTTAAGTAGTATATCGCTCCTATTACTATTCCCACAAGGGTAACAAAGATAACCTGCTGCGGAATTATATGTATAGCACCGAATATAATCGAGGCAATCAATACTCCTGCTATTGGGTTAGTGAAACGTACTAAGTTTTGCTGTAAAATCCCACGAAATAGAAACTCCTCAAGAATTGGTGCTGCAATAACCGACGAGACTATTGCCCACATACCACCCTGCATCATTTCATACATTTTCTCAATACCAAACTCAGGGATATAAACTAACAATGGTTCGAGCACTATACTGAGTGCCTGAATAATAAAAAGGGATAGGAGTATCAACGAGAGGTCGAGTCTTCCGATTTTTGGGGCAAAGTTAATGGTTATCCAGCCCTGATACTTACATATTATTGACATTATCAATATCGTAAGACCAAATGTATATATGTATAAGATTAGATTAAAGGTTGGTTCAGCAAACAATCCATCGGGAATTATCATATAGAGAATTGTCGAGGAAAACATAGATATAGCTAAACTCATCAGTAGAACTACTATAAATAGAAGACTCTTTTTCATTGATATTATTATTTTAACAGTTACTATCTAAGTACAATATTTCTTATTGCTTTTCCTCCGCCTAATCTACGATTAATCTCCGATACTATATAAAGTTTTCGGGTCATCACATCACTACGCACTGATGGTGATTTAAAGTGCACGAATATTATTCCATTACGAATATATACATCTTCGGTGGCCTCGGCGACATACTCACCGACGACCTCACACCATAACTCCAGTGCTCTACCCTCGATATTACCTTGGTAGAGCTTCCTGCCTGAGAAGAACTTATCTAGTGCCTCGCCGAGTGATATAGGCTCTGTACGCTTCATTACTCCGAGAAGAATTCCTCTAATTCCTCTTCGCTAATCTCATCAACAGGATTCTCTCTGGCATCTATTATATCGCTATCTGAGCGTTTTGCACCACTCTGAATTCGCTGGTCATCGAGGCTCATATAAAGTGTCACCTTCCCACCATAATCGATACGAGATTGCTGGTTAGGAGACTGTTTATACACCTTAGCTTCATTTTTTTGCATCTTACCGACACTTGAGTCATAAATAATATCTCCAACATTTATACCAACCTCCCAGAGACGACTCTGCGCCTCTCGAACCGAAAGTCCCACAACCTTAGGAATTAACGGCAGAGCAGCACCGCTTGCCTTACCCACTGTAAGTGTAATGCCTTGACCTAGAACAGCTATTTGGTCGCTATTTTGAGTGATTTCACGCCCCTTATAACTTTGACCTATAACATTATTAGTCGCAATATCTGGTTTGTAGATAAGCCTATCTATGGTAAAACCTCGGCTCTGAAGTATATTCTTAGCCTGACGTAACGAATACCCTGTTACGTATGGGATTATTTCGCTTCGTGGATTCATTGAGTTGATCACAAGAAATATCTTACGCCCACTCTTTACAAAGCTCTTTGGTTCGGGGCTTTGGTCGATAATAATTCCCGGCTCCATTCCTGCCACAAATATCGAGTCTATAACCACTAATTCTAATTCAGCTTCCTCGGTGAGTGTTTGTGCGCTATATAGGTTTTTATTTACAAAGTCTGGAACTTCGTGGCGTTCCGAGTGGCGTGTAAATATCCCTAGTGCTACATAGGCAATAAACACAAATACTATAATTGCGCATACTGCAAGTATTATGTGGCGCAGTAGAAAGTGGTTAGAGATGGCTCTAAAGGCTTGTCTTGGTGAAAAGTTCATCGGTTCTTCTATTGTTTTATTCTAATAATTAATAATATTATAGTGCGTATCACGCTCCACGGGGGTATATCCCGCACTCTGGATAAGTGCTCTGCACTGCTCAACGCTAAGGGTTGGTCGCTCATCCTCTGCCCCTGCCATTGAGTATATCTTTGTTGTATCATCAATGGTGCCGTCAATATCGTCAGCTCCAAATGCTAATGCAAGCTCTGTTGTACTCTTACCAAACATTGGCCAATATGCCTTAATATGGTTGAAGTTATCGAGATACAGGCGACTTATTGCCACCATCCTCAAGTCCTCCTCAACTGTGGTTGCTGTAACACTCTGCCCTAGGGAGTTATTGGCAACACGAAACTTCAACGGTATAAATGCCGAAAATCCGCCAGTTTCGTCTTGTAAGTCTCGTAGCCTCTCTAGGTGATCAATACGCTCTTCTATTGTCTCGATATGGCCATATAGCATTGTTGCATTTGTTGTAATACCTAGCCTATGTGCTTGTCTATGAACCTCAAGCCACTGCTCTGAGGTGCACTTCTCAGGACAAATCTGCGACCGCACCCTACTGGCAAATATCTCTGCACCTCCACCCGCAATAGCCTCCATACCAGCCTCACGAAACATCCTTAAACCCTGTTCAAGCGAAAGTCCTGCATTAGTTATAATATAGTGTAGCTCGACTGCCGTGTATGCCTTTATAGCCACTCTAGGTAGTATAGCCTTTACTCTCTCTATAAGCTCAGTATAGAAATCTATACCTCGCTTTGGATCAACACCACCGACAATATGCACCTCGGTGATCTCCTTATGGGCGTGTTGGCGACATATATCCTCGATCTCCTGCATTGAGTAACTCCACGCTCCCTCCTGTCCCTCACTACGGCGGTAGGAGCAAAATGTGCAGTGGAAAGTACAAATATTAGTAGGTTCAAGGTGTATATTCCTATTGTAGAAGACTCTCTCACCGCTGGTTTCGACCTTACGCCTCTGCGCCATTACGCCAAGTTCTGAGAGCGGCATATTGTGCCACAGATCTAGCGCATCGCTGCTTGAAAGTCGTATTTTTGAAGTATCACTTTGCATCTATTGGTAAAAATTGTGTATATTTGTAGAGTACAAATTTACAAACTTTTTGCTTACACCTATGAGAATTACAAAACTTTTTTGTGCGACACTCCTAGCACTA
>CAYJLU010000046.1:0-12348 GCA_964371395.1 uncultured Rikenellaceae bacterium
ACACCTTTGGAGACAAAGCAGTTAAGCGTAAAGTTTAGCTGCTTTTTTTGTTTAAATATAGTTCGTAGCGTTGTTGTTCTCGTCCTTATCTTTCTTTTATTTCCAAACGACAATATCTGCTCTCGCTTTGCTCTGACCACGCTGCCAGTTATTAACCTGTACCTCTTGCCCATCTGCTCCAACGAGAATCCATAGTCATTGACAAGTTTGCAAAGGTACGCTTGCCTAACCTTTTCCTCTGAGATAAGAACTAAATCTTTTTCCTCACAATTCTTTAATCATAAGTACAATATTATATTTTGAAGTCTGTCGAATGTTACCTGTAATCTATTCCCAAGGCTACCATTGCTGAATAATTATTATAATTTGCTTGAAAAGATATCAATATACCCCTTGAATAAGAATACCCTGTTTCGGCTATTGCCTGTGACTTCTTTTAGAATAGAGATGCGTTCGGTCATATCTCTAACTAGATCGTTTGCTGATTTGTATGATAGCCCACACACTTTCTTTACGCTCTCCACCGTTACAAATGGCGTTGAAAACAAGCTGTTTAATAGAGTATGTCCATACTTTGAGCGACGTCCTAGCTGTTGTGTTACTTTATCTTCGCATTCTTTTTTGAACGCAATTACTCGTTTTAGACGCTGTACTGCATCTGCTGAGGTTTGCTCAATACCAACCAAGAAATACTTCAACCAATGAATCATATCGTTTTTTTCTCGTACGTAAGTCAGATTGTCATAGTACAAAGACTTGTTTTGCTCAAAATAACTTGACAGGTACAAAAGGGGGCGATCAAGCAATTTCTCACTAACCAAAAATAAAGTAATAAGAAGGCGCCCTATGCGACCATTGCCATCCAAAAATGGATGTATGGTCTCAAATTGATAGTGAGCAATAGCAATCTTTAATAGAGAGGGCAGATTAGCCTCAGTATTATTTAGAAACTTCTCCAAATCACCCATATATTCTGCTACTAGATGCTCTGCTGGAGGAATAAATTTTGCATCAGCTAGAGAGTTACCGCCAATCCAATTTTGACTCCTTCGATATTCTCCTGGTTGTTTATTCTTTCCCCTTACACTATCTAAGAGAATTTTGTGTGTTTTCTTTATCAGCCTGGAAGATATTGGAAGTCGCTCCAGCTCCACAATAGCTTCATTCATCGCTCGGATATAATTGTTCACCTCAAGCCAATCCTCTCTGCGTTCTGGCTCAATCTCATCTATGGGCATTGCAATCTCTTCCATATTGGTTTGAGTGCCTTCTATCTTGCTTGAAAGTATGGCTTCTCTTGCCACGTATGATTGGATAAACAAATCAATATTTGGAATAAATTGTGATAATGAATTTAGTTCACCAAGTCTAATTGCAGCTTTTTCTAGAAGTTTTGAGATATCCATACTCTGATAGCTCCATCTATCGTCTATTTTTGTTGGTATAAAATAGCTGTAATTGAACCCATCTCCATAGGAGCCAGATGTGTATTCTTCTAATTTAATCATTTTTGTGATAGTGTTATCTTGATTATCTGCTCGAAAGTAAAATAAGAATATTTTTATTTTACTTTTGTGCTCGAAAGTAAAATAAAAATATTCTTATTTTACTTTTGTCCTGTTTTGTTCATATGACAGGCTCTTTTGCTGGTATCACAAAGATAGCAAAACTAGAGATGGAATCCAATAATATTTACTAATTCTGTCCATTTCTAAGACTGGGCAGAGATAATTTGCACACTCATTGACTGAATGTGCAAAAATGACTAATAATTAATGATAATGTAAATATCTGTGAATAAGTGAATTGGCAGAAGATGCTATGGCTAACAAAGTGCTGATTTAGTACACCTTTCAAGGCAAAGCAGTTAAGCGTAAAGTTTAGCTGCTTTTTTTGTTTAAGCAAAGTTCGTAGCACCTGACTCCTTACATTCAGTAATCAGCAGGGGGTGACAGATTCAAGCCGATTAAATCTACACCTTTCGAGGCAAAGCAGTTAAGCGTAAAGTTTAGCTGCTTTTTTGTTTAAATATAGTTCGTAGCACCTGACTCCGTTTCTTGAACAAGCGACAGCTTGAAACTCATTGTGTAGCCCCGATAGCGGCGAGATATATTTGCCATTTTGATGATCTAATTGCACCAAATATCACATTTCTTAGCCATTTTACCAGCAAAAAAGTTGTAGAAAATATGAATTTTTACATCTTTCGTTTTATGACGCAACGGCTAATTAATACCAATTAATTTCCGACGAAAATGGAGGTTTCACTAGGCAAAATCCTCATTATGGGTGATTTATTTTTATATTCCACTGTAATATTATATTGATAGTTTCGTTTATTTATTGTACTTTTGTGCGCTAATTAATTTTCTTTATAAACAAAAATAATATACTAGATAATATAAATAACTATGAAACAATTGCTTTTATTCATTAATACACTCTTATTGAGTTTATCGATCGTTGCTGTAACTTCGTGCCAGAAAGATAATGATCCAGATATTCCAAGCTCAGGATCGATTAGCTTTCAAGCGGAGATAAGTTCACGAGCAAGTGAAACAACCTTTGATCAGGGCGATGAAATTTCTGTCACTGCCTACAATTCTGATGGTGGCACATACAGCCAAAACATCAGATACACATACAGTGATGGTACTTTCACCAGCACTACCCCTATCACATATCCGAGTGACCAACAACAACTGAGCTTTCGAGCGGTGTATCCTTACTATGAGGTTTCTGACGATGGTGCGCTAGAATTTGAGGTTAAAACTGAACAGAATCAAGGAACTAATTACACTCTGAGTGATTTGATGAGTAGCTATGTCAAGGAAACCAATAGCACCACTCCTAATCTTGTATTCAGTCACCTACTGACTCGCGTGGATATTAATATTGTAAAGACTGATATATCTTTAGATGGTGCAGTGGCAAGTGTTTCGGCGTTGGGTGCAGTTGATTATAATATCATCACAAATCAAGCAAGCGCAAAAGGCGAATCTCAGGCTATTACGATGGCAGCTAATGGCATAAATAATTACAAGGTTATTATCCCTGCTCAGAATATTGAACCGGGAGTGGCGTTTGGTTCTATTGATGTTGGGGGAGAGATCTACAATTATGTTTTTGAATTTGGTCAGAATTTCATCAGCGGCAAACAGTACGAGTTTGAGATGGAGATCAAGAGTGGCAAGATAGAGTTTATCTCCTCAAGTATCAATGATTGGGAGCCGGGAGATACAAGCACAGATAACAAGAATCTTCTCTCGGTTAATATTGATACCGATTCTTTCGAGCAGATAACCGATATTGGAAGCACTCAAATCGGAGTATATGACAAGGATGGCGAACTCTTATCAAGTTCCACTACTGGAGTTCCTGAGGCTAGTGGTCTCTATACATTCGATGTCAACCCTACACTTGTGGACAGAGTTATTTTTATTAGCTCTAAATCGCTCCCGACCGATCTAATCAAGGCAAAGCTCAGTGAAACTCTCGATCAGAGTATTGATGGAGCGGGTGCAGAGGCAAAGCTCTTCTATCAGAACTCTGCCACTGCCTCTCAAATCAAGGGCGGCTACCTATCAATTGTACCTAAGAGAGGTACTGCGACACTCGATATACATATAAATAGTACACAGTCGATTGTCATTGATTCGTGTGTTGTTACTGGGCTGAATCCCTCGACACTAGTTGTGGGGAATACTTCGAGTTCGTTGGCGAGCAACTACACCCCACAACAATTCACTATCAAAGAATTTGGCACACTTGATGACCAGAGACGTTACCGTGATGTATTGATGATGAACGAGAGTATCGATGCGGATGTGATGGCAAAACTCTATGTGAAGCTCAATGGTGCTGATCTTATTATGAATGTTGCGCTGCCTCAGACTATCGTCAGAAATCAGTGCTACACTATAAATATCAGTAGTCAGGGAGCTAAATTATATACGAGTTTGAATGTTGAGGCTTGGGGCGAGAACAGTGGATATGACGTGGTGCCTTCGGATGTGGTTGCTGTGGTAGATACTGAACGCTCGACAATTCCAGCTAGAACTAGACTCTCTAGTACTCGTGATACACTGTATGTTGAGGCAGGTTTTTCTGGAGATGTGATCCTAGCGATCCCAAGCGATCAGGATTTAACCTATTCGGTAGCGGGTAATGAGTTTCAGACTCAACCGATCAACAACGGAGGGTTGATTACCGATAGCTTTAAACTGACTTTCGACGAGGTAGGGATTTCTAAGCAGCGCACCATCTCTAAGCTCTATATCAAATCGGCAGCTTATCCTGAGTTCTCAGACCAGCATATTGCAGTGGTACGTGAACCCTATCGCACACGCTTCTCTAACTTCAACGGTGTGTCAACAAGTTCAGATATTGTCTATGACAACTATATAGATGGTACACTGGCAGAGATTTCCTCTGACTACACAATAACGTCTATCAATACAGAATCAACGGACTCACAGTTTAATTGGTTACGTGTGGACGATGGGACAGAGGCTGGAAGGTACAACCTAGAGGGAGGATTCAAACCTAATGACACCGAGGGTACGGGGCAGGCACAAGTTAGCCGACTCACTGTTAACTACAATGATGGAATGAGCGAGATCTTCACTTTTGAGCGTAAGCGATGGTCAGTACCTGTGGTGTATTTGGGTGGTCGCTATTGGATGAAATATAATCTACGAGGAACCTCAAATAGCTACTCGGATCAAATCTCTCACAGCGAGGATCAGCCCGATCTATGGAACTTCCTTAAAACCGCAAGTGATGAGGACTATAAGAAATATGCAGGAGGGCACTATAAAGGGTTGAGTCGTACACCACTTGAGTATGGCAAGGATGAGAGTGGACAGCCAATCTTTACAGACTATGATTCATATCCTGCACGTGAACTATACGAAGAGTCTGCGGATTATATGACCCCACCGGGTTACTCGCTACCTACTAAGACTGATATTGGTGATATTTTGAGTTACTCGGCTGTGCTGAAACTTAAACTTGATTTCGATGTAGACGATAGGTATAGTTCAAATGGTGGTAACCGAATCGTTCTAACTCGTTCAAGTCGCCTTGTTACTTTCGAGGATATGGAAGCCAATTCCGTTTTCCAGATTCGCATAGCGGACAACAATAATACCGACAACTACCTAGTTTTCTTTAACCTTGGAACTCAGAGCAACTCGACTACATTTAATAAGTATCACACCGTAATTGGCACATACAGCCCCGGTAATCGCTATCACTACTTTATTAATCACGACCCTGAAATTTTGACTATGAGATACACAGCGGTCTACTCTGCTGAGACTCGTACTCTACGTGCAATCAAAAATGAGGTTGCATACATAGTTGCTGACTAATTATTTTAGTATCACAGACTCTTTATTAATATAGTTTAAGATGAAACATATATTTATATTTTTAGTGCTCTCTACAATGTTTTCTGCTTGTAGTAAGAGTGAACTGGAGAATGAACAGACAAATCCAAATGAGGGTGGGATACGATTTAAACTCGAAATGAACTCCGAGTTTAAACTCCCAAGTGCCACTAGAACCTCGATCAATAACCTAGAGATAGTCTATCTGCTTAGTGATTTGAGTGGAGAGATACTCACGGACTATCAATCAACCATTATTGAGGGTGAATCTACACTATTGTTGGGTTCACTAGATGAGGGCGACTACAAGCTCTATGTTTTGGCATATGATAGAGCGATGCTCGATGGTGGGCTTGTTATTAATCAGAATATCACTAGTGTTGCCGAAAGGTGGTTTAGCTTCGAGGGTGAGAATTTTATGCCCCAAAATAGCGGTGATTTAGTCTATGGTTCCACGGAATTTAGCGTGCGTTCGGATGCTGATCTCTCGGCAACTGTTCAACTCAATTATCTACTCACAGGGATTGTTTTGGATCGTGGAAATTTTAGTCCCTATCTCAATAAAAGCATTCAGAGCCTAGAGATAAACCTGACTGGAGGGATCGAACTGTACAGTGATTTTGTTGTTGATGGCACTTTTTCAGGTTCGATAGCCCTGACCCAAGATACTATCTCGATGTTCACCACCTCGGCACTATACTCTATGCCTAGCTTGCAGAGTAGTGAGGTGAAGCTGGAGACTCACATCAAAACACTATCACACGATGATAACTTACGCTCATCAAGCTATAATACCGAGATACTTCTACGCAGTAATCGACTCAATACTGTCACGGTTGATATGTCACGTGATCCCGACTACAACCTTACTACATACTGGTTTGAACAACGAGATTTCCAAACAAGTAATATAAAGTATATTCTACAAGACGATGAGCCTAAATCTATATTCTACAACAGTAATTTTCGTTCGTTCTACGTCAACGAACCATTGCAAATACGTCAGGATACCATCGACGCTAGTAAGCTAATGCTTAAACTCTACTCACCCGTTGGAATGAGTGATGTTACTATCTTGGCTCAACGTAATTCATCGGACGAAAAGATACCTATCGCCTACTTTGATACGATTCCTGCCTTTATGGATTTTGAGATGGAGTTTACCCCGAACGCAAACTCTTTGTACGAGTTTCGCAAGAGTTCGGGCGTTTATGTGTCGCTCAATCAACAGGAGTTGCAAACATACCTTGATGGTCAAGTGTCAATTGAGAGTAGTTGTGAATTTTGGCAAAAGGTAAAGACCATAGAAGCGGATTGGTGGATACGTTTTCATCACTATAATGGCGATCCAGATGCTCCAGACGGTGCGCCTGACTCCCACTGGATGGGGATGCGCCCTGTTCACATTCGTGAAGCAATAGCAATGATGCTCAATGCAAGTTTTATGATCGCAATGCCCGAATATGCCGATTCTATCGCAAGTTTTCAGGGGCAGTTATACGATGATAAGCTAGTGGATGTGGATGTTTCAACCCTTATACCTCGCCTGAGAGATCTCGCTGGTTTTAATATGGGGTTGGTCTACTCTGGTAATCTGGTTGTGGGATTGGGAGGTGGTTCGACATTGGGTCTAACCCAGAGTTACTACCTAAAGGCGTATGAAATGCACGCAGGTCCAGCAACACTATATCACGAGATAGGTCACATTCTGGGCTACGGCCACTCTAGTAATATGACCTATGGACTGTGGGAGCAATTCAACGGGAATTACTACCTTCAGTACATATCTCGTTTTCCTGTCTATGATAAGAAGATACTCAATTCACTAGAGAATCCTAATATATACATCACTAATATATAGGTCTTACTCAAACTAAGGAGGGAGATGAGGTGTAGATTCTTCCCTAATATAGTGCTTGGTTCTTCACTAAAGGAGCCGAGCACTTTGTGTAAAATATCTCGATAGATTCTAATTATGTCGTATTTGCATATATACGCTAATACTTAAGGCTCCTAAATACAAAACTAGGGTTTTGAACTGATTGAAAAACTAAAGATTATAAGTAAAATAATATGCTTCATAGATTTATTTTGAAGTGTTTTGATTTTATAACTTTTTGATGTAACTTTAAGGTCAGATAATCGCTTTAATTTAGGTTGTAACGGGTTCTCATCCTAAATTTTGAGGTGAAAATTAGAAAATAGAACTCCCCTTAAGTAACTCTAAAAAGATGAAAAGACTATTTTTTACACTTATCCTAGTGAGTTTTGCACTAAACTCACTGGCTCAAGACAATCCTTATGGCAATTTTACCCCTCCAGCAAAGGAAGCTAAATTTCCTAAGGTAACTGCACAAACCCATAGAGTTGAAGTACAGCCCGACTATATGAACTCAAAACTAGGTGTCGTTACAGCAACTGACTTTAGTGATGGTATTGCATTCTACAAAGACCCTAAAAGTGGGCTATGGGGGATGATTAACTACTCAGGTAGAGTAATAATAGAGGCAACTCTAAAACTTAATACTTCGTATAATACCCCTGCCTTCTATAATGATGTCTGTATGATTAATGCCCAAGATGGTGAGGCGGGCTACTGGCTTATCAATAAACAGGGTGAGACGATTAAGAAATTACCACATATAACTCAATTTTCGGGCTTTGCTAGTGGTGCTGGGGGTGTGATATACTCGGAGATAGATCCCGCAAATGGATATATCAATTCATCGAGAAAGTGGAGTGGGTATATTGATACTACTGGCGAATTTATCTATAAAAATCTCCACCAAAGGGCATCAGGATGGAGTCGTGCCCCAGTAGTAATTGATTTTGATGATTGTAATAACCTCTGTGCATACTATGATGAGGAGGCTAGGCGATGGGGATACTTTAATCGAGTTGGCGAGATGGTGATTAAACCTCAGTTTGAACAGGCAAAGAACTTTAGCGATAATCGTGCAGCTGTATTTATCGATGGAGTGTGGCGATTTATTGAAACTACGGGCGAGATGGCGTTCGATAGATCATTTGAGACAAATCCGCAAAATTTTAGCTGTGGATACGCTCTAGTCTTTGATCGAGAAGATAGTGAGTATGACTATATAAATAGAGAGGGAGTGACTCAATTTAGTGCTAGTCGAGCATCGAGCTTTACTGAAAATGGCTTTGCAACTATTATCGAAAATAGCAAGACAAAAATTATTAATACTGACTTTCAAGTACTAAAGGAATTGGGTAATATGCGAATAACTAGCGACTACAATGCCTCACGAGAAAACTTTATGACCAAGGAGAGTTCTTGGATACTATCTCCTACTGGTTGGGCCTATGACTTTATGACAACTCCGAGTTTGAGTGTTGTGTTTAAGGCTCATACAATCAGAGGTTTTGGAGATGATGCTAGATGTTTTGTATACTCCGAGGAGCAGGACGAAGAGACAAAGGAGATAAAGAAAACCTGTGGATATACTGATTTATCAGGTAGCTTTGTAATTATCTTTGTGGCGGAATAACCAATTAATACAAACTTATAGCAGAGGGGAGCGGCAAAGGATTTTTAATGTTAAAAAAAGCTAGTATTTGCAGTTCGATTTTTTCGGTAAATGATAAGTAGTTCAAAAGAAAATTACTATCTTTGTGATGAATGAAATCTAACTTTCCCACACCTTAAGAAAACAAACTTATAAACTATAATGAGTAAATTATTTAATTGTACGGGGCTATATATAGCTCTTGGGCTAGCTCTTCTGGGAGGGGCAATAGTTGTTACAGGCAATAACTTCAAGGAAGCTGATAGAATCGTCTCTGTTCGTGGTCTATCGGAACGTGAGGTTAAGGCTGATATGGTTTTATGGCCAATAGCATATACAGTCACAGGCGATAATGTACAGAGTATTTATCGTGACATTAAGGCAAAGAATGAAATTGTATTAAAATTCTTGCTAGATGCTGGCATACCAAAAGAACACATACTGGTAAACTCAGCAAAGGTAGATGATCTAGAAGCTGATAGATATGGGATTAATCAACGACCATTTCGTTACTTAGCAACACAAGTCATAACGGTCAATAGTTCTGAGGTAGATATAATTATAAAATTACAACAAAGCCAAGATGAACTCCTAAATCATAATGTTATTCTCTCGACTGATAGCTATCAGTATGCAACCCAATTCCTCTTCACTAGATTGAACGATATTAAACCCGAAATGATAGCCGAGGCTACGAAAGCAGCGAGGGAGAGTGCCGAAAAATTTGCCGAAGACAGTGGCAGCTCAATAGGTGATATTAGAGAGGCTAACCAAGGGCAATTCTCAATCACAGATAGAGATATGTACACTCCGCAAATTAAGCGAGTAAGGGTAGTTACCTCCCTAAGGTATGAAATCGAATAAAATAATTACTGATGAAAAATTTAATTAAAGACATTACAATGGGTAGTGGTGAACTACCACTATTCTCTTCGTGTACATCATTTGAATACCCAGATAGCGAGTATATACTATTTACTGGTAGCCCGAAGATGATCTTTGAGGTTGTTGATGAAATTCCTACGGGCGAAGATACACCTCGCTTTTTCCGTCACGTTGAACACAACAATGGAGAGAGTGACTTCCTTATCATTAGCGATACATTCGACAGAGAGTGGTTTGAAGGTAAATCTGTTGCCGAGGCTACTGAACACATTGAGGGTGTTATGGATGCGCTAGAGGGTTGGTATGTAAGCGAGGTTATAGATCTAGATTCTTACGACGAATAGAACAAAATCACACGACCTTTTATCTATATTGAAGTTGTAGTGCCACTTGCGCTACCAATGGCTAGGCTCACCTACAAAATAGGTGAGCCGAGTGTTGTTGTGGGGCAGCGTGTGGTGATAAGCCTCGGGAGTAAACGTAGGGTTATAGCTATTGTTGCAAAGGTAGAGGTCGATGCACCGCCAAAAGCAGAATCAATAAAATGGATAGAAGAGGTAATTGAAGGTGTGGCTCTTATTGGAGATAAGGAATTAGAGCTAGTTCAGTGGGCTGCCGACTACTATATGTGTAAGGTTGGCGATGTACTTAGAATGGGCTATTCACCACTGTTTTCCACCGAAATAGAGGGGCAAAATTCTAGGTTGCTGAAGACTAAAAAGAAGAAAAAGAGTAGTATAGTCGAAAAACTACTACCCCCTCCACTTCAATACAACTTACCTAATGATAGGTCAATAACGTTACTACATAGCTTTGAGGAGTTAAATATTGCTTCGCTGGTGGCATCTATTCATAAAGAGGGTAGAGTAACATTAGTCTTAGCACCAACGCCACAGGCTGCAACTAGGATAGAGGAGTCGCTGAAGTTGTACTATCGCACAGTATTGTGTACCAATACAACTAGTGTAAAGCGTAGGGCTAGATTATTAATTGATATGTCGGTTGGGCTAGCTCCAGAGGTGGTAGTAGGTACTCGCACGGCACTCTGGCTGAACTATAAATCACTTGGCGCAGTGGTAATAACCTCCGAGGAATCTTATCACTATCGTACAGCACGTGAACCGTATATCTCGGCAAGAGAATGTGCATTAGTACTTGCATCGCTTTATGGTGTTAGAACCATAGTTTGTAGTAGTTTTCCTTCTGTGGAGAGTTACTACAATGCAAAGTATGGACAGTGGGGGTATATCGCCACGGAAAAGCGTAGGGAGGGATTCCGCTCCATTGTTCTAGAGCGAGGACGTGAGGATATGGTCTCAAAGTACACAAAAGAGCGAGCAAAGGAGGTATTAGAGACAGCTGGTAAGATTGTAATTCTACAAAATAGGCGAGGTGTAGCCTCATATGTTGAGTGTCAGAGATGTGGTTATATTCCTCAGTGTCCTAATTGTTCTACTTCGTTAACTCTGCATAGCGAACTACTCGGATGTCACTATTGTGGTAGTCGGAGTGAGGTGTTGACTGAGTGTTCACAGTGTGGTGCAAATGCTATGGTAAATCGAGGAAGAGGGACACAACAAATCGAGGCACAGCTCTTAAGCTACTTTCCAGATGCACGAGTAAAGCGACTTGATTCTGATAGTTTTGCCGATGTTGGTAGTAGAAGTCGTGCATTGATTAAAGGCGAGGATAATAGTTGGGATATAATTATAGGTACTACAATGGTACTTGATGCTAATATTTGGCAGGGTGTGGGATTGATAGTTGTATTAAATTTCGATAATATGGTCTCGGCAGCGAATTTTAGAGTTGAGGAGGAGGCTTATCGTACGCTAGGGTTATTGGCAGGTAGAGCTGTTGAACAAGGGGCCGAGCTTGTGATTCAGAGTAGTAAACGTACTCATCGTTCAATCGTAGCAGTGCTTGATAATCAGAATGATAGTGATGGTAAATCTAGTGCAGAAAAATTTTATCACGACGAAATTATTGGACGTAAGGCATCGAATTTCCCTCCACATTCTCGAATGATAAGAATTGAGCTTAGGGGTGATAATTTTGATAATGTAGTTAGGTTAGGGACTGATGTTGAGGATGCTTTGAGAGTAGTATTTCAGCATAGAATTTCACCAATATATCAGCCAGTGGTTGAGCGACAACGTGGAGAGTATATTGTAGAGATGCTCTTAAAGATTGAGCGAGGTCGTTCTTCGGCAAGAGCTAAAAAGGTAGTAAGTGGGGTGTTGGAAAAGGCGAGAAAGGTTGCTACTAAGCAGCGAATTACCATTTCAGTAGAGGTAGACCCTATGTAGAGGATAAAGGCATTGAGTTATTTTCGGTTGTTAAGTATTAGTACTGTTTAGAGTAGCAGAAATGTAGTGAGCCTGCAAGGCGAACCAGTCCAATCAAAAAACCAAAATGGTTGGGGGGAGGATACCCCAACTATTTTGCTGAGACAATGTTTCTTACCTACTGCTAAAAATTTCATAGCAGTTGTACAACGAGAGCATAATTTATACATTGTTTAGTACAATGAATGAAGA
>CAYJLU010000047.1:0-12259 GCA_964371395.1 uncultured Rikenellaceae bacterium
CCTCTGTATGCTTAGTTATACCTGTCAACCTGCTGTCAAAACCGGTCAACCCCATAGATATTTCCGATACAAATATACAAAATTTTTGCCAAAAAAATATATATCGACTGACAATTGGTGGAAATATACTATCTTTGTGGCAGAATTTATGATAGGAGCGTTATAGAATAATTTTATAAAAAACAAGCAATATAATGTGTGGAATTGTTGGATATATAGGTAAAAGAAATGCCATAGATGTACTTATTAAAGGGTTAAAGCGACTTGAGTATAGAGGGTATGATAGTGCTGGTGTTGCACTAATTACCTCCGAGAGTAATTTAAATGTATATAAGTGCAAAGGTAAGGTAGTGAACTTAGAGAACTTTGTTGAGTCAAAGGATATTTCAGGTACTATCGGTATTGCGCATACCCGCTGGGCTACTCACGGCGAACCAAATGATATCAATGCCCACCCACACCTTTCACAATCAGGTTCGCTGGCTATTATTCATAATGGTATTATTGAGAATTATCATATTCTTAAAGAAGCGTTGATTAAGGAGGGTTATACCTTTAAGAGTTCAACAGATACTGAAGTACTAGTCAACCTAATAGAGTATATCCAGAATACTAAGCAGTGCTCGCTGTATGAGGCAGTACGTAGAGCATTAAAGCGTGTAGTAGGAGCCTTTGCAATAGCAGTTATTGAGAATGGAAACCCAGACGAGATAATAGCGGCACGTAAGAGTAGCCCATTGGTTGTGGGTATTGGCGAAGATGAGTTATTTATAGGTTCAGACGCAGCCTCAATTATTGAGTTTACGAATAATATCGTATATTTAAAGGACGATGAAATTGCCACTATTCGCCGTGATGAAGAGCTTAAAGTCTACACACTAGAGAATAATGATGCTCAGATTGATGTTCACCAGCTAGAAATTAGCATTGCAGAGTTAGAGAAAGGTGGTTACGAGCACTTTATGTTAAAGGAGATATACGAACAACCAAAGACCATTAAGGATTGTATTCGAGGCAGAGTAAATCAAGAGAATTTGGATATTACCATATCAGGGGTATTGGCAAATGAACAGAGATTTCAGAAAGCAAAGCGAATAATTTTTGTAGCCTGCGGTACTTCTTGGCACGCATCACTCATTGGAGAGCACTTAATCGAGAATCTATGCAGAATACCAGTGGAGGTGGAGTATGCTTCGGAATTTAGGTATCGCAATCCTGTTATTAACCAAGGTGATATTGTCATAGCAGTTTCACAATCTGGAGAAACGGCAGATACACTAGCTGCAATAGACCTTGCTAAACAAGCAGGTGCCTTTGTATTTGGAGTTTGTAATGTGGTTGGCTCGTCAATAGCTAGAGCAACCGATTCGGGTGCATATATTCACGTAGGACCAGAGATTGGGGTAGCCTCGACCAAAGCATTTACAGGTCAAGTTACAGTACTTGCTATGCTAGCTGCTCAGATAGCCAAGGTTAGAGGTACTATCTCTAGGGATGTGATAAGTGAAATTGCGGCTAATCTATTAAAACTTCCTCAAACCATCGAAGATGTATTAAAGACAGATACAAAGGTGGAGGATTTAGCAAAGATATTTACTTATGCAAAGAACTTTATATACTTGGGTAGAGGTTATAACTATGCAACTGCACTTGAGGGGGCATTGAAGCTCAAGGAGATTTCATATATTCACGCCGAGGGTTATCCAGCAGCGGAGATGAAGCACGGTCCTATTGCTTTAATTGATAGAGAGATGCCTACTGTTGCTATTGCTACACCAGATAAGATATATGAGAAGACTGCTAGTAATATTCAAGAGATAAAATCGAGAGGTGGTAAAATTATTGCTGTAATTGCAGCTGACGATACGCACGTAAGAGCAGCCTCTGACTACACTATCGAGGTACCTATAATACACGAGTGTTTAATGCCGATAGTAGTATCTATCCCTCTTCAGCTTCTAGCATATCATATTGCAGTGAATAAGGGTAGAAATGTAGACCAGCCTAGAAACCTAGCAAAATCTGTTACAGTTGAGTAATGGTGGTTTGCTGGAGGGTAATGGCATAGAGATTAAGCTATGAGATTAAGCGAGGCAAATATCAAGGAATTAGAGAGTCGAGGGTGTAGTGCTCAGGATTGGAGTCGGGTACATATTGCAGATATTGATTGCTCTAGATTTAAATCAGTCCGTTTCTCGGGCGATGTAACTATTGCTACGCAGAGTGGTGTAGTGAGTCTAGGTGATGGTGTTGATGTGAGGGCATCTATTAGTGATGTTTTATTGCATAACTGCACCATTGCTAAGGATGTTTATATCAGTAATGTACGTCAGTATATATCTAACTATTGTATTGGTCAAGGTGTGGTGATAAGTGGTGTTGATGCTATTAGTTCACCTCAAGGCTCTACCTTTGGCAATGGAATTAAGGTATCTGTACTAAATGAGGCAGGTGGACGTGAGGTGATGATCTTCGATAATCTATCCTCTCAGTTAGCCTATATTATGGCACTTTACCGTGAGCGAACAGCTTTAGTTCAGGCTCTGGAGCAGATGATTGGGCGTTATACCCAAGATGTTAGTGAGTGTGGGGCCTATATTGGGGATGGTGCTGTGGTGAAGAACTGTGGCGAGATTACCTCGGTAAGGATTGGTGAGGGTGCAATAGTTGATGGTGCTCTACGGTTAGTTGATGGTTCTATAAATAGTACAATAGCTTCACCAGTGTATATTGGCCGTGGGGTTATTGCGGAGCATTTCATTATCTCCAGTGATGCAAGAGTAACGGGGGGTGTTTTACTTGAGAGGTGCTTTGTGGGTCAGGGTTCAGAGCTGGGCAAGCAATTTTCGGCAGAAAATTCGTTATTCTTTTCAAATTGTGTTGCTATGCACGGCGAGGCTTGCGCTACTTTTGCTGGGCCTTATACAGTGACCCATCATAAATCTACGCTGCTTATCGGAGGAATGTTCTCGTTTATGAACGCAGGTAGCGGTTCTAACCAGAGCAATCATATGTATAAGTTTGGTCCGGTGCATCAAGGTATAGTTGAGAGAGGGTGCAAACTTGCAAGTGGCTCTTATATGCTATGGCCTATGCGTGTAGGACCCTTTTCTTTAATACTAGCAGACCATTATAGCAATGTCGACACCTCTAAATTCCCGTTTTCATATATCATAGAGAAGCAATATGGTAAACCTGTGATAATTCCCGCTGCTACGTTGCGTAATGTTGGGACTATTCGTGATGTAGGAAAGTGGCAGAGTCGTGATAAACGTGCCCTAAACGACAGGCTGGATACAATAAATTTTAAGTTACTTACTCCATATACCATAGAACGTATAGCACAGGGCAAGCAACTGCTTGAAAAGATGGTAGAGGAGGGTGATTACAACCAAACGGAGTATATCTATGGATTTTGCAAGCTAAGGCGAGAGTACGTTGAGCGAGGTATCGAGTACTATGGTTCGGCTATTGAAAAGTTTATAGGGGATCAACTACTAGATAGACTGTTGAATTCTAGGTGGTCGACACTTGAGGAATTAAGGTCGGTGTTAATGCCTAGTGGTGATCTAGGCTCAGGGCAGTGGCTTGACATTTCGGGTGCAATATGTCCGAGGAGTGAGGTCGATAGGATTGTTAATTCAATATCGAGATTCGAGTATAGTAGTTTAGATGAGGTTTGTCAGGAGTTTCAATCACTCGAACAGAACTATGGTGAATACTCTTGGAATTGGTCAATTCCTCTTCTTGAGCAACGTCTTGCAGTCGAACTAACTGCGCTGACACCATCGGTAATATTAAACTATTTGGACGATTATCTATGTGCTGTTAGAGCTATTAATCAGGGAGTTCTCGATGATGCTGTCAATGAGTTTTCGGATCTGATGCGTACGGGATTTGGAGTGGATGGAGATGAATCTGTACGAGATAGTGATTTTAGGGAGGTACGTGGTGAGTTTCAAGACAATAGCTTTGTGCAGGCAGTAAATGCGCATAGCCTCACCAAGGCAAATGCAGTTGAAGAGCTAAAGTGTCGTCTTTCTCGCTTAATGTAGCTTATTTAAATCTAGAGGAGTCGACGTTGAAAAGGTATTATTTTTCAACGTCGACTCCTCAATTTTAATGGTATTCAAAATTATCTTTAGTACTGTTCGTTCTCATTGGGGAAGTTTCCAGACTTTACATCCTCGTTATACGCCTTTAATGCCAATGACATATCTTGGGCAAAAGAAGCGTATCGTCGCAGGAACCTTGGTGAGAACTCCTCGGTTAGTCCTAGTATATCGTAAAGTACTAAAACTTGTCCATCGACACCTCCTCCCCCTCCAATTCCAATGACTGGAATCGTAAGCTCTTTAGCTACACGTGTAGCCAACATTGCTGGTATCTTCTCAACTACAATAGCAAAGCACCCTGCCTGTTCCAGTAGATGTGCATCTGAGATTAACTTCTCTGCCTCGGCATCCTCCTTTGCACGTACGGCATAGGTGCCAAACTTATTTATCGACTGCGGAGTTAGACCCAAGTGACCCATAACTGGTATTCCAGCCGATAAAATCCGTTCAACAGACTCTATTACCTCTGCACCACCCTCCAACTTCACAGCGTCAGCCTCTGTTTCCTTCATAATGCGAATAGCAGAGCTTAGAGCCTCCTTAGAGTTACCGTGGTACGTGCCAAATGGCATATCTACTACCACAAGCGCACGCTCAACAGCACGAGTAACAGTTTGACCGTGGTATATCATATTGTCCAGAGTATATGGTACTGTGGTCTTATGGCCTGCAATTACATTGGCGGCAGAATCACCAACAAGTATAACATCTATACCAGCTCTATCAACAATCCCTGCCATTGTATAGTCATAGGCTGTGAGCATAGAAATTTTCTCGCCCCTGGCCTTCATTTCGCTTAGTCTAAAGGTAGTTACTACCTTTCTGTTAGTTTGAATAGACATATCCTCTTAGTTTTAACTGTTACTACCTACCGCCTTTTCAACCTCTTGTTGCGCCTTCTTGAGTTTATTATTACACTGCGCAATAAGTTCTGTGGCACGTGTTACCATCTCGGCTAACTTGTCAATATCTACGCTTGAATCCTGCATCTGGCGAACTATCGACTCAACCTCGGAAATCGCCTCTCTATAACTTAATTCTTCTGACATTTTGATATGATATTATGTATGATTAATACTATTTATATTCAATTTTTTCGACGCTAGTAGTAGCTATACCATCAAGGAATTTAACTCGTAGTATATCTCCGCTACTTAGTGAATTACAACTCTTGATAACCTTGCCATTACTGTCCAGTGATAGTGAGTAGCCCAACTCCAAAATCCTATCTGGATTATTTGACTTGACCTGCTCCCATAGTAGCCTTAGCCTTGAATCCTCACGTTCGATAAGCGAACTAGCTATGCGTTTAAAGGTCATAGATATGTACTCCAACTTGGCTGATTGATTCTCAATGGCCCGTGCGCTGAGTTGTTTGACTCTATCCTCAAGGGTAATATGTGTATTCTCTTCTCGTTGAATGACCGATAGTGCTAGGGGGTGGAGCGTAGCTTGAAGTCTCCCTAAACGTTGATTTTCACGCTCCGATGTACTTTGTAGCGCAACTCTAAGCCTTTGAGTAAGGTTTGCAACTGTGCGTTGGGAACTCTGGAGTATGAAACTAGCCTCTTGGTTAATCCTTCCACATATACTCTGAACTCGTGTGCTATGATTATGTATGATATTATAGGCTAGCGTAGGAATTTCCCCACGTAGTCGCTCAAGGCTAAGTCTGCTCTGTTGGATTGTGGTACTGGCAGCTATGTTTAACCTCTGGGTAGAGTCCTCAACTCGCCTCCACTCCGATATAAGTATATCTTGGCTAAGTTGTCTTATCGAATCACCAAGATTCTCTAACTTTGTGTCAATTACCGCAATTCTCTCGACTAGCCCTGCTGCAACAGCAGTAGGAGTCTTAAAGGAGTGGTATGCAACCATATCAGTTATAGATACATCCTTCTCGTGCCCGATACCCGTAAGTATTCCTATGGGATATTGTGAGATGTAGTAGCATAGTTCATAGTTGTCGAACCAACGGAGGTCGCTTGCAGCACCCCCACCACGAATAATTATAACCGCATCAAACTCCTCGGAGCTATGCAGTATAGCATTTAAAGCGTTAATTATAGAGTCTGTTGTCTTTTCGCCCTGCATCATCGCCTCGAATAGAGTTATTGAGAATCTGTATGGCGAATCTTCGATTTGTTTGCAGAAGTCCTCGTATCCAGCAGCAGTAGCCGAACTTATAACAGCAATTTTTTGAACCACTAGAGGTAGCGAATTTTGCTCTCTTTGAAGTGTAATTGCACCATCTTGAGTAAGTCTTTCTATGGTCTGTTGACGCTGAAGCTCACTCTCACCAATGGTATATGTTGCATCAATTTGGTCAATGACCAATGAAAGTCCATATACTGAGTGAAAACTCACTGAGCAGTGGAACAGCAGCTTCATACCAGCTTGTATATCCGAGCCAGTAATAGCATAAAACTTTGAGGCAATAGCACGAAAACTGCTAGCCCAAATTGCGGCTCTAACCTCAGCAATGGGAGCAAGTCCCTCTCTTTGGCGTTCAACCAGCGAAAGGTAGCAGTGCCCAGCTGAGTTTACCTTGCACTCCGATACCTCGGCAATAACCCATAGCCCATCGTTAAAACGTGAGCGCAGAACACCTCCAATTGAGTTGGTAAGTTCGAAAAGTGTTATAGATTGTACGCTTTTTACCTCCATATTAGCACAAAGGTATTGTTTTTATATGGTAATATCAATCTTTTTTTTGTGATATATTGGTCTGTTTTTTGTATCTTTACGACGGTAACATCTAAAAATTAATTAATAATGAAGGGATATATACGTTCAAAAAACTCACTTTTATGGGGTTTTGTAGCTCTAGCCGCAGGTATTCTCATAGCAAATAACTCAGCGCAGGTCATCGATTTTTCAATACGCATACTCGGGGCCTTAATGTTAGTGCTAGCAGGTGTGGAGTTAATCACTGTGCTTACCTCAAAGAAGCATAGCCAGCAAAAGGGACTAGCTAAAGGCTTTACTATATTTGGAGCCACTATTACCATTATTGCAGGTTTATTTATCATTATTGAACCAACGTACCTTGAGGTGACATTTATGTACATTCTAGCAGCCTTTGTACTTCTTATGGGAGTGTGGCAGCTTAATATTTTGTATAGACTTAAAAAAGTGGGTGCAACCTTTGCAAATTCACTATTTATATTTCCTAGTTTACTGAGTGTATCGGGAATTATTATGCTGTTCTTCCCCACTAGTAGTAGCTATTGGATAGTTACATTTGCGGGATATTGGATAGCAGCCTCTGGTCTTTTTGAGATCATCACCACAATTTTCATTAAGACTCCCAAGGTAGAGAGTCAAGATCTATTAGAAGAGAACTCAGAGAATTAGAGTATGAAGGTATCACTATGGAAGATTACAATCCCAGCAATTTTGGGATTGGGTGCTGCGGCTTGGCTTATTGCCAGTGAGGTGGATATGGATGTGTTCTATGGTCTTGAGTTTACGCTCAAGACTTTTCTGTTTATACTTCTAGCATTCCTCTTTATGGTGGGCAGGGATCTAGGCTACATTATACGTATTAGGCTCTTTGCACGTGGAGAGTTGAGTTGGAGGCAGGCATTTCGAGTTATTATGCTGTGGGAGTTTACCTCGGCAATAACGCCATCTACAATTGGCGGAACAGCAGTAGCAGTAGTTTATGTCCACAAAGAGGGGCTTAGTGTGGGGAAATCCACGGCAATGGTGATGTTGACGGCATTCTTCGACGAGTTATTCTTTGCTCTGTGTTTTCCGTTGATTATTCTACTGGTGGGTTGGGATACTCTATTTAGCTTCAGTGGAGCAAGTGCACTAATGCCACTTGTGATTATAGGTTATCTCATAAAGTTAGGACTTGCCCTAGCACTAAGCTATGGATTGTTCTTCAATGCTAAGGGATTAGGGCGTGTGTTAATCAAAATATTTTCGTGGCGACCACTCAGAAGGTGGAAGGCGGGAGTAGAAAAGACTGCCGATGATTTAGTTGTAAGTTCGAGTGAGATAAAGCACTATAAAACTTCGTTTTGGGTCAATGCTTTTCTTGCAACTTCACTATCGTGGATATCAAGATTTTTGGTTGCAAATGCCATATTTATGGCATTTATGACCCTTGGGGATCAGCTATTGGTCTTTGCCCGCCAACTAGCTATGTGGGTGCCAATGATTATATCACCAACGCCCGGAGGAGCAGGCTTTGCAGAGTATATCTTTGGTAACTTCCTCGGAGATATTATCCCTAAGGATGGCGCAAATCTTACTCCTATTATCGCACTGATATGGCGTGGAGTAACCTTCTATCCATATCTAATCGTTGGAGCACTTATCATCCCTCGTTGGATTGCTAAGGTAACGAAGAAATCTTAGGCATAATAGTTGTTAATCTCCGCCTAAATTTATATACGATTTAAGCGGAGATGAAGATTAAACAGAGTGCCTATAAGTGGTGGCTATTAGCTCTAATGATGATTAGTACAGCTATGGCTATTCTCGATACCACTATCATTAACTCAGTAATTCCTGAACTACTAAAGAACTTTAACCAAACACTAACAAGGGTTGAGTGGATTGTCACGGGGTACCTGTTATCTATGTGTGTGATGTTACCAACTGCGGGCTGGATGGCTGAGAAGTGGGGGTACAAACGCATCTATATAATCGGAATGGTAACCTTTACACTAGGTTCGCTGTTTTGCTATACCTCCACAAATTTAGATCAGTTAATTGCTGCACGTGTGGTTGAAGGTTTTGGAAGTGGTATTGTTCAATCATTAGGATTGGCTATTATTATCCGTAACTTTGATATAAAAGAACGAACTATTGCACTTGGATTATGGGGAATAGCCTCTGCTGCTGCTGTGTCTATGGGTCCATTTCTAGGCGGCGAACTCTTAAAAAATTTTGGTTGGAACTCTCTGTTTATTGTAAATGTACCCATAGGGGTGTTAAATATCGTAGGTGCACTGATTATTATGCGAGAGGTGAGGGATAGTGATGCTGGGAAGTTTAATTTCTGGGGAATGCTACTCACAGGACTTTGGGCTCCTATGTTGGTTGTGGGGCTTGCAATGGGAGTGTCGTTAGGTGAGGGATGGCTCTATGGTTGGGATTCCCCTTTTGTTCTATCAATGCTTGCGGGTTCATTGTTAATGGGAGTAGGGTTTATTTTTTTTAATAAACGAAGTGAATCTCCTGTTATCGACTTTACAATCTTTAAGGATCGTTCATTTTCACTCTCTATTATTGCGCTTGGGTGTCTTGGTTTCGGTTTTTATGGAGGTAATTATCTCCTGCCACTATATCTAGAGCACTCGCTTAGTTACTCGGCAATAGTAGTTGGTGGGCTATATCTACCAGCGGGTATATTACAGGGAGTACTTGCTCCGATAAGTGGTATAATCGCTAAACGTACAGGAGAATGGATACTTGTGATTATTGGTTTTGCACTATTTGTGATCTACCTAGCACTAAGCGCATTCTATAACGAAACTACACCCTATTGGTTGATACTCCTCACTGTCTATATGCGTGGGATTGGGCTAGGGCTTGCCTTTACTCCTTTGAACGCTCTAGCCGTCCGTTCCCTATCTCACGATCAAATGACCTCGGCAAGTGGTATTAGCAATACCGTTAAGCAGGTTTCGGGAAGCCTTGGCATAGCAATCTTTACAGCTATCATAGCCGAATCACTACGCCCATCCCCATTCACAGCGGAAACTCCAGCCGAACGATATGTAGGTTCGGTCGATTGGAGCTATATTATCGCCGCCACTCTTGCATTCTTTGGTTTTATCGCTCTGTTTATGATGCGCAAACGAAGAGGTCAGCAAGCGTAGTGTCATTTTACATAGTCAAGCTAGAGAAATTATATAGACGGTAGGCTACTTTTTCAATAACCACTGCACCATAGGTCTATAATATCAACCAAGTGCCGCATAAGAGCTCACGCTTTTCAGCCTCAGGGCGGTACTCCAATATATCACTCACATCGCACTTTAGCTCACGGCATATAGCCTCCAGAGTCGAGAAACGAATAGCCTTTGGCCATCATTACATCTAAGTTTACTTGTATCATACTGTTAGGTCTTGCTCCTCCTTAAGCACCTTGCCAATGGTTAGCACCCTTGAGAATATTAAGATAAATACTACATCCATAACGATGTCAAAGATACCAACCATAGGGAACTCTCTTTTGTCGTTGGGGTCAAGAAGTGAAACAAAATACATAAAGAAAATCACTGTCAATGAGAGAATTGCAAAGCGTGTAAGTAGGCGTATTAGCTTATCGTTAAAGATATCTTTTTTGAGAACTGAAACGGTAGAGCTTACAAAGAGTTTAATTGTGGTGATAGTCAATAGTACAATTAGAACCGATACAAGAATTGCTAGTAGTGTAACCCATCCACTATCAGTGGTGCTATTTCTCGCATCGTTATATCCACTTGCAAAATCATTCACAAAGTCGCTGAACCCTACTACTATAGTTGCAAAGAGGAAGATTAGATAGGCTATATATAACCAAGTAATTTGTTTAAGAATTTTTTGATATATTTTTATTGTTTATAATTGAATATATATCGTTTATCGATATGTAAAAGTAGGGATTATTTTGAATCTGCAAATTCTGTTATTGATTTTCTATATAATTTCACACCTTTCCAGTGGTTCGAAGATGCCTATTTTCCACTTTTTTAGTAACTTTGCACTTTAGTAAAATTAGCCCAATGATATGAAAATTGAAAACCCTGAAAATAGTACAATAGTTGCGCTCTCAACTCCAGTGGGTGGTGCATTGTGTGTTGTTAGACTTAGTGGAAATAGTGCAGAGGATATTATCTCGAAACACTTTAGAGGTGAACTCAAGGAGCGTGTTGCTACCTTTGGGGTATTTAGAGATGTAGCTGGCGAGGTGATTGACGAAGTAGTGGTGACATATTTTGCATCTGGGCGTTCATTTACGGGTGAGGCTATGGTCGAGGTTTCCTGTCACGGTTCTTCTTGGATAGCCTCGGAGATTGTGGCTCAGTGTATCGGCAGTGGGGCAGTGGCTGCCACAGCTGGTGAATTTTCCAAACGTGCATTCTTAAATGGTAAGATCGATTTAAGTCAAGCAGAGGCCATTGCCGATCTTATAGCTAGCGACTCAAAGGCATCGGCACGAGTTGCAATGCAGCAAATTCGAGGCGGATACTCAGCCGAATTCTCTGCGCTAAGGGCAGAGTTACTTTCGGTTATGGCACTTTTGGAATTGGAGCTGGATTTCGGTGAAGAGGATGTAGAGTTTGCCGATAGGGAGCAACTTGTAGTTATTGTCAAGAAGATAATGGGTAGAGTCGAGCAGCTCAGAGAGTCCTTTAGGCTGGGTAATGTGCTTAAAAATGGAATACCAGTTGCTATTGTCGGTGCACCTAATGTTGGTAAATCTACACTTTTAAACCGCCTTGTCGGCGAGCAGCGTGCGATAGTTTCGTCAGTAGCAGGTACTACTCGTGACTATATCGAGGCGCAGGTTTCAATCGATGGGGTTATGTTTCGTTTTATCGATACAGCAGGACTTAGAGATACTGATTGTGATATTGAAAATCAGGGAATTGAGCGTTCTAAGGAGCAACTTTCTAGAGCCTCTATTGTAGTGCATCTCCGTGATGGAAGTCCAAGTGACGAGGTAGTGGGGGTTTCGGCAAATCAGAGCTTAATTGAAGTATATAATAAGGTTGATTTAAGAGAGGAGCTATCTATTTGCGAGATATGCCCAGAGGGTAGTATAAAAATTTCGGCAAAGTATGGCGATGGGGTAGAGGAGTTAAAGCGTAGGTTGGTTGAAGCCGTTGGATTTGATGATATGCTCTCAGCAGGCGATATAGTTGTAAGTAATGCTCGTCACTATGACGCACTTTGCCGTAGTTCAGATGATTTCGTGCGTGCATTGGGCGCGATTGAGTGTGGTCTTTCTGGCGAGTTGGTAGCCTCAGAGCTACACCAAGCTCTATCTAATATTGCCTCAATCACAGGCGAAATCACCACTGATAATATCCTCTCAGAAATCTTCGCTAACCACTGCATTGGTAAGTAGTTGATACTTAATAAATTAGCTCAAAAACATATAAACGATTAGAAAGCACCGATTTAGGTGCTTTTTT
>CAYJLU010000048.1:0-12215 GCA_964371395.1 uncultured Rikenellaceae bacterium
ATTTAGGCATTTTTCCACGCTAAAAAGTTTATAGCAGTGGGAAAGGAACATTGACGCAGCAAAATGGTTGGGATAGCCATCCCAACCATTTTGTTTTTTGATTGGATTCGTTCGCCTTGCAGGCTCACTCCTTTCTTCATTACTCTAGTACAATACACTAATCCAACCACCGTGAAATTAACACATTCCACCACACTAAAAAATGACAATAAATATCTTTATAATATGAACTTTGAATTTTTGCAAAAAAATTACTATCTTGCGAAATCATATTTCCAAAGGGGAGATAATCTATACTATTATTACGTTATTTATTATGAGAAGTTTGTTAAAACTTGTAGCAACTACTTCAATGTTGCTACTCTTTGCAGTAAGCTTTACTGCGTGTGAAGAAAAACCAGAACCTGTCAATCCTAACGATGGTACTGAAGAATCAGATATTCCCGAAGAAGGAATACCGTATGCTAAGTTTGTATCTTCAACCTATCGTTCTATTGTAGTGGATACAAAACTTAATGGTTATAACGGGGCATACTATATTACACTATATCCTCGCTCATTATTTGAGTCGGAATTTAAAAGCAATGCTCAAGCCCTAGCCAGTGCATACATCGAACAAGAGTTGACAGAATGGGGTGGCGATCTATCGGTGGAGAATAACCTCTCGGTATTTAACACAGAACAGACCGTAGATCTTTCTAATGTGTGGGTATGCTACGGAGATACGGACTATGTTGTCTTTACATTTGGTATAGATTCACAAGGTGTTATAATCACCGATGTGGCGATGATGGATGCCAAAACGGAAGATTTTCCGCTAGCCTCTATTACAGTAGGCACTAAAGATGTTACATTCGATGATATATCGCTAAAACTTACTCCTACAAGCAAAGATGAGACCTATCTTGTTTTCCCATTAAAGAAGAGCGACTACATATCAACATTTAACTCAATGCCAGAAACAACCGTTACATCAATGATTAGTGGGCTTTTGACTCAAGGTATTGATCCACTGACAGTAGATGGAATTCGTTCCTTCAAGGGAGATGCAACAGTCGACCTCTCCTCAGGATGGGTCATAGAACCAAATACTGAATATGTAGTCTTTGCAGTACACCTAGATAGCAAATACTCGCAAAGCTCTAGGGTCACAGCCTTAGAGGTAATAGTGCCTGATTATAGCGATATTGAAGGCGAAATAGCCTCGGTTGAGATTTCGGATGTAACATATAGTGATGCGATGGTTTCTGTTGATGCAGGAGATTTTCCCGGCATCTACTATGTCGCTCCATTCCTACAAGATGAATTTGTAGAAGATTTTAATAGTGATATAGATGCCGTAACCGACTTTATGATTGGGTACGAATCAGATAGAGATATGGATTTCTCGACGGCTGACGGGTTATGGTTATTCACAGGAGATAGCGAAATAAAGCTATCTGACTCGGGGTGGAATATCCAACCTGACAATGAGTACTTTGTACTAGCTTTTGGGGTACTACCTAACGGTAGGATTACAACAGAGGTAGTAAAATCAGAGATATTTAGAACTAAATCATCAGCTGCTTTTAACTTAAATATATCAGTGGGTTCTATCACCGATAATGGTGCGGTATTTACTCTAACTCCAAATTTAGATGATCTAACATATGCCGTTGCTCCTATCGAGAAGTCAATAGCAGATGGTAAGACAGATAAAGAGCTAGAGGACTTTATGGAGGTATATTATGGTGGTGTGATTGAGATTATCGGGCACCTAATGGTAGGTGACAACACTAAGGACTTCACAGGAAAATTAAAGAGTGGTGTTGAGTATATTGCAGTTGGTGGTGCATACCAAGCTGGTCTAGGTTTAGTATCGTCTGTTACTAAAGTTCCGTTTAAGACCACTGGTGAGATTGTCCCTGATGTGACTATCCCAGAAACAATAGTTATTCCAACGGATGTTGAGTTTGGAACTATTGCAATTATTGAGCTTATGGATCAGAGTGTGAAGTATAGAATTACTCCTAATAATCTATCCGAAAGTTACTTCAGCCAGACCATCACCGAGTCGCTATATAATAGATATAGTAGCCCTGAGGAGATTGTAGCCGACGATCTGTACTACATACAACTAGATGCAAATCGTGAGAATATGAGCTTTGGTGCTTATCTATCACAGGAAGCCTATCAAGGTACACTAGATATAACTAGTTATTTAATGTCGTCACAAACTGGCGGCTATGCTATATACGCATACGGTATGGATCTAACCACAGCACAGCCAACCACCGAGGTGAAGGTATTTGAATTTTCAGTCAACGCACCAGTAGCTGCGCCTATGAAGATAAGCCCGATAGGTGATTTATCACTACGTACAAAACGTTTCCCTGTTGAGCAGTACAACTATAACCACAACGAGGCAGTAGAGCCTATCACTCCAGCCTTGGTTATACTCTCTGGTCCTAATCTACACAGAAAATCATATTAAGAGCTAAATATATGGAGGTCTATATACTGTTAGTGCAGTTCGTAGACCTCTGATATTTATTACCAAAAAATCAAAAAGGAATGCTCTACTTTTGATAAAGTGTGAAATTTTTACTATTTTTGCGCCAAATTTGAGGGCATAAGCCACTTAAATATTAGGCAATAAGTCAATACAAAAACATCAAAAAAAATAAAACTATGAGAATTGAAAAAATCGTAGCACGTGAAGTGCTTGACTCACGTGGTAATCCAACTGTTGAGGTAGACGTTATGCTTGAATCAGGTGTTATGGGACGTGCTTCTGTACCATCGGGTGCATCAACAGGCGAAAACGAAGCACTTGAGCTTCGTGATGGTGACAAGAGCCGTTACCTTGGTAAAGGTACTCTAAAGGCAGTTGAGAATGTAAACACTGTTATCGCTCCTGCACTTATCGGCGTATCTGCACTTGAGCAACGTGCTATTGACCGCCTAATGATCGAACTAGACGGTACTAAAACTAAAGCTAATCTTGGTGCTAACGCTATCCTTGGTGTATCTCTAGCGGTTGCAAAGGCTGCTGCTGAGTACCTAGGTATGCCACTTTACAGATACATTGGTGGTACTAACACAATCTCTCTACCAGTTCCTATGATGAACATCATCAATGGTGGTTCTCACTCTGATGCACCTATCGCATTCCAAGAGTTTATGATCCGTCCAGTTGGTGCTTCTTCATTCCGTGAGGCTCTACGTATGGGTGCTGAGGTATTCCACGCACTTAAAGACGTTCTTCACAAGAGAAACCTATCAACTGCAGTAGGCGACGAGGGAGGATTTGCTCCAGCACTTAACGGTACTGAGGACGCTATTGAATCAATCATCGAGGCTGTTAAGAATGCAGGTTACAAGATTGGTGAGGATATCACTATCGGTATGGACTGTGCTGCTTCAGAATTCTTCAAAGATGGTATCTACGACTACTCTAAGTTTGAAGGTGCTAACGGCAAAAAACTTTCAATCTCTGAGCAAGTTGACTTCCTTGAGGAGCTTGTAAACAAATACCCTATTGACTCTATCGAAGATGGTATGGGTGAGAGTGACTGGGATGGTTGGAAGATGCTTACTGAGAGAATTGGTGACCGTTGCCAACTTGTAGGTGATGACCTATTTGTTACTAACGTTGAGTTCCTTTCACAAGGTATCGAAAAGGGTTGTGCTAACTCAATCCTTATCAAGGTTAACCAAATCGGTTCACTTTCTGAGACTCTTGATGCAATCGAAATGGCTCACCGTCACGGTTATACTTCAGTTACTTCGCACCGTTCAGGTGAAACTGAAGATGCTACTATTGCAGATATCGCAGTTGCTACAAACTCTGGTCAAATCAAGACTGGTTCACTTAGCCGTTCAGACCGTATGGCTAAATACAACCAACTTCTTCGTATCGAAGAGGAACTTGGTGACTCAGCAGTATATGGTTATAAGAGAGTAAAGTAATCTCGATATTACTTAAAATCATAGAATTAGAGCGTGTCTAAAAAACATTTTTGGCACTTCCTGCTTCGCCTAAATCCTCACGTACTATAAGTACGCTGCGATTTATGCTCACCACGAAGCCCCAAAACTGAATTTTTATACCCACTCATACACAAGAGAGGATGTTTCGATTGAATTCGAGACATCCTCTCTTTGTATTATACTTCTGAACTTTTCAGAGTAAAGGGAAAAAAGAATGTTAAAAAATATTTGGAGAGTGAAAAAATAATCATATCTTTGTGCTAAAATAACACAAAGATATGAAACAAAATAATCTGCTATTGATTATAGATGCCCAAAATGATTTCTGTTTGCCAGAGGGGGCACTATATGTTCAAGGTGCTACGGGAGATATAGAGAGTATATGTAAATTCATAGATCTTAATCGAGGTAGTATTAGCGAGGTAATTCTCACTCAGGATATACACCAGAGCGTTGATATTTCGCACCGAGCCTACTGGTACAACAGCGATAAAGAGCATCCAAGTCCATTTACTACCATTACTCTAGAAGATCTCAAGAGCGGCAGTTGGCAGCCACTCTATAATAGAGAGAAAACCTATGAGTATCTAGAGCGGCTTGAGATTGAGGGCGAATTTCAACACACTATCTGGCCAGATCACTGCATTGAGGGTACAGTGGGCGCAGAGATTGTAGAGAGTATAATGGAGGTTTGCAAGGGTATGAATGTTTCGATTGTTCAAAAGGGGATGAATCCTCATACTGAACACTTTGGAGCATTAAGGGCAAATGTTATGCTGCCAGAGGATAGCAGCACGCAACTAAATGAAGAGCTAGTAACAAGATTAAGGGCAGCGGATAGTATATTTGTATGTGGAGAGGCGAAGAGCCATTGTGTAGCCAATACCATTAAGCAAATGTGTGAGATAGATGGACTAATCGAGCATACAACTCTACTTGAGGATGGTTGTTCAAATATATTGGGATTTGAGGAGTCCGCAGAGTCAATATACCAAAGAGCCGAGGCGATGGGGCTAAAACGAGGATATACAACAGATATAAAACTATAATACGATGATTATAAAACACTTCACAGATAACGATCTGTACAAATTCAATACAATGTATGCCATTCAGAAGCTATATCCGAAGGCTGTGGTAAAGTATAAATTCTTTAATCGTGACAAGCGAGTATTTCCAGATGGATTTGCCAAGGCATTGCGTCAAGAGATTGATCAGATGGCAACACTTAAAATTAGCGAGGAGGAGTTAGAGTTTTTAAGGAAAAGGTGTTATTTCTTTGATCCTGTATTCTTTGATCTACTAAGGGGGTATAGGTATGACCCGACTGAGGTTAAAGTTTCGCAGGATGGTGAAGACGTAGAGGTTAGTATTGAGGGTTATTGGTATAGAACGGTACTATGGGAGGTGCCAATAATGGCACTTATAAGCGAGTTATATTTTAAACTAACAGATGCTAGTGCTCTGGAGGTAGAAGAGCGAGCTAAGGCTAAGGCTAAGGATCTATACGCTATCGAGGCAAAGTTCTCTGATTTTGGAACTCGCCGCCGATTCTCGTTCGATGTGCACGATCGAGTGCTAAGTACACTTAAGCAATATGCGGGCAATATGTTGGCAGGCTCAAGCAATGTATACTTGGCTATGAAGCACGATTTGATTCCAATTGGCACCCACCCACACGAGTGGTTTATGTACCACGCCGCTCACTACGGGTATCGTAGCGCAAACGCTAAGGCTTTAGATGCGTGGACACAGGTATATAATGGTGCGTTGGGAATAGCTCTAACTGATACATTCACCACCGATAATTTCTTTAAGAGTTTCGCTCTACAACAAGCCAAGCTCTTTGATGGGCTACGCTGGGATAGCGGCGACCCTATTGAATTTACTCGCAAAGCTCAGGAGTTCTACGAGCAAAATAGAATTGACACACGCACTAAAACTATTGTGTACAGCGATTCACTAAGCATCAGTGCGATAAAAGAGATAAAGGAATTTGTGGACGGTAAGTTTATAGATGTATATGGCATTGGAACAAATCTAACTAATGATGTTGGGGCAAAGCCTCTGAACATAGTTATAAAGTTGACCGATGTGGCAATATCAGAAAATTCTGAGTTCTATCCAGCGGTTAAGTTATCGGACATAGAGGGTAAGCACACTGGACTTGCCACTGAAATAGCACTTTGTAAACAAACTTTAAACCTATAACTAATGACTAAGTATTGTTATGAGTATCCACGACCATCGGTTACTACTGATTGTGTTATCTTTGGTTTTGATGGTGTTGAGATAAGAATTCTGTTGATTGAGCGTGCTGCCGACCCATTTATAGGGCGTTGGGCATTCCCCGGTGGATTTGTGGATATGGATGAATCTACTGAAGATGCTGCTAAAAGAGAACTATTTGAGGAGACAGGCGTAGAGAATGTCTTTATCGAACAGCTATACACCTTTAGCGAGGTGAACAGAGACCCTAGAAGTAGGGTTATCTCTGTTGTGTACTATGCACTAGTGCGCATATCTGACTATACTATCATAGCGGGTGATGATGCTAAAAACGTTAAGTGGTTTAAACTAGACGAGGTTCCTCCACTGGCATTCGATCACGATAGAATATTACGAGTTGCACTAAATCGTCTTAAGGCTAAAATTCGCTATCAACCCATTGGCTTTGAGCTACTCGACAAAAAGTTCACTATCCCTGAGTTACAACTACTTTATGAATCTATCCTAGGGATTAAATTCGATCGCCGTAACTTCAGTGCCAAGATTACAAAAACAGGGCTACTCACTCCACTAATGGAGAAGAAACAAGGGACTCCATACCGTGCGCCACAACTATACTCATTCAATAAAAGCAAGTACGAGGAGTTACAAAGTAGCGGCTTTAATTTCGAGATATAGCACATTGTGTGACTCTATTTTAGATTCACGCTAGTAGGGGATGCGATAGGTTGGGTCTTGGCTTGAATCTATCTCAATTGTTACATCTGCACTCTTCAACAACTCTCTACAATCCTCGCTGAGGTGCCGTAGACGGATATGCTTGCCGTATTTTGAGTAACGCTCACTAAGTGAACTAAGTGCAGATATAGCAGACATATCAGCTATTCTACTCTCGGCAAAGTCAATTACCACCTCTTTGGGATCGTCTATTGGGTCAAACTTTTCGGCAAAACCCTGTACCGAACCAAAGAATAGTGGACCGTATATTTCGTAGTGTTTAACACCATCTTTGTCAATATGTTTACGTGCTCTGATACGTTTGGCATTTTCCCAAGCGTAGCAAAGTGCCGAAATTACTACACCAACTGCTACGGCTATTGCCAAATCATTGGTGAACGCTACAATTAGTGTGACGGTCACCATCACAAAGACATCTGAACGTGGCATACGCTTGATAGCTCGAAAGCTAGCCCACTCAAAGGTAGTGAACGCAACCATAAACATTAGCCCAACGAGTGCTGCTAGTGGTAGCTGCTCTACATACTCAGCTCCGAACATCACAAAAAGCAGTAACATCACGGATGCCACAATTCCCGAAATACGTGTCCTTGCTCCATTTGAGATATTAATCAAGCTCTGTCCGACAAGGGCACACCCTCCCATTCCTGAGAGAAAACCCGACGAGATATTTGCCACACCCTGTGCAATACACTCCCTGTTACCAACACCTCTGGTTTCGGTCATTTCGTCTATCATTGTCATCGTCAACAAACTCTCGACCAATCCAACACCTGCCACGATAGCTGCATAGGGTAATATAAGTAGCAGTGTGTCTAGTGTAAATGGAATTGTGGGGAACGAAAAGGGAGGAAAACTTCCGCTTATAGATTCACCGGGGGCAAGCCTATCGGCTACCGTCGGAGTGTCTATACCAAAGCCAATGACAATAGTAGATATTACCACTACGGCAACAAGTGAGGCAGGTACAACCTTTGTAATCTTAGGTAGTCGCCAAATAATTAACATCGTAAGGATAATTAAACCTAGCATTGTAGCAAGCTCGCCCCAACCTTGCCACATCAAGGCACTATCACTTACAACCTCACCACTAAAGAGTGCGAGTAACGATGTATTACTCTCCACTATTGAGAAGATTGATGGCAACTGAGCCGTAAAGATAATAACGGCTAATCCATTGACAAAGCCAAACATAACTGGTTGAGGTACAAGACGTATAAACTTGCCGAGTTTAAGTGCACCAACGGCAATCTGCATCAGCCCAGCTAGTATAACCGTAGCAAAGATATATGGGAGTATCTCCTCTGTTCCAAATGTAGGGTGCAGCACCTTTAACTCCATTACCAAGCCGACAAGCACAACGGCAACAGCTCCAGTAGCACCAGATATCATACCGGGACGACCTCCTATCAACGATGTAATAAATCCCATAACCACTGCTGCATAGAGTCCTGTTATGGGCGAGAGTCCTGCAATCATTGCAAAGGCGATGGCTTCTGGAACAAGTGCAAGTGAGACGGTTAACCCCGAGAGTATCTCTGTTCCGTAGTTTGGTGCGACTTTTGTGCCTATTAAGTCGTAAAAAGAAAACTTCATTACTACTGATTTTATAGAAAAATAAGGCGCAAAGGTACTATTTTAAATTGATTATACGAATTACTATACTAATATAGTTTAAATATATATTATTATGGAGACCATTGCAAAACTTATGTTTTGCAATGGTCTCCATAAAGGTACTCTTCACTCTCCCCTCCGCCTCCCCTCCTCCAAAAAAAACGAGGATGTCTCGAATTCAATCGCAACGGTCTCCTTTTGTGTATGAGTGGGTATAAAAATTCAGTCTTGGGGCTTCGTGGTGAACATAAACCGCAGCGTACTATACTACGTGAGGATTTAGGCGAAGCAGGAAGCCCCAAAAATGTTTTTTAGACACGCTCGAAACTATGATTAACAGTTAGTACTAGTACGGTGTGTAGATAACAGCTAGAATCTTTGCTGGTTGATCCGTTGCACTATATACTGAGTGAGGCACCAATGAATCGTAGTATATGCTATCACCCTTTGATAACATATGGCATTGTTGACCATACTTAACCTCTATATGCCCCTCAAGCACATAAATAAACTCTTCGCCCTCGTGCTCACTGAGCAATCCATTATTAGCCTCCGTAACCTCAATTATCATAGGTTCCATAGATCTATCACGCTTACCCTGTGCCAGAGAGTAGAAATCCATATGAGGATTTACCCCCATATCCGCACCCGAAAGTGCATCACTCTTTGGATTAAGTGCATCAGCCCTTGTAACCACTGCGCCAAGACTCTCTTGACCATCGAGCAGCGTGCCTAGTCTTGCACCCAAAGCCCTAGAAATCTTAATCATTACTCCAACTGATGGAGTAATTCTACCTGCCTCGATCTCCTCGATCTTTGCTACGGTTATTCCCGAACGCTCGGCGAGCTCTTCGATGCTAATTTGATTCTCTTCTCTTAGTTGCGAAATAATCTTTCCGATAAATGTAATTTTCATATATTCACATCAAGGGATCTAGATGCCTCCCCAAGCACTCTAAAGTTTATAAATAATTACTTTGTAAAAGTTGCCCTACACTCTTCTATTATAGAGGGGTAGGGCAACTCATTATTAGTTGTAAATAGCTAAAAAATTAGTTCGCCGTCTTTGGCTCTACTTTCTTAAGTATCTTGCTATTAGGATCTGCTGCAACTGCCTCTTCCCACTCTCTTGAGTATCCCGGGCGTTCTGGGAACATAGGAATATCAAAGTTTTCACCATTGTCCATAAATTCGCCTCTACGAACCTCTCTTTTAACATTACCGTCCATATACTTAACAAGTAGATAACCATCTAGATCTTGCCAAGTTTGGAATAGGTTTTGAGCAGTATTCACTGAGTAGTCCGTTAAGTACTCAACGGCATATTTCGGATCTTTATTATATAGTTCAAGTGCTATTTTCTCGATAAGCTCTTGTTCTGCAAGGCGAGCATACTCCCAACTATTGATTGCAATTTTAATATCTTCGCTAATGCGGTTATATTTTAGGTATGCAAAGTTAGATACTCTATTTTGAAGCCAGAACATTGAAGTTGGCGAGTATTGAGTCATCGAACCATTGCTCATCTGAAGTGAGCGAGCGATACGAGTCGAGCTAGAGTAGTATGGAGTAAGCGGTGAAGTTGCAGTATCATCCACACCAAACCAAAGGACACCACCCACTGCATCTGGAAGGTATGAACGGCTCTCGCCTACATACCACCAACCAGTCTGTTGAGTAGATACAGCTCTCTCGCTTACATACTCTTGACCATCAACCTCGAATGTCATAAGTTTCCAACGGTATGGAAGTTCAGAGTCTCCAGCTCCGGGTTGCTTACCCAGAGCAAGTGGAGTACCATTATAGTGGTCACGCATAAGCTCTGCAACATCCTTAACATTTAGTTTCTTGGATGGTTTGATCCACAGTGGCATACGTTTAGTTGCGTCGTGGCCTAGAGCATAGTTTAGGTACTCATCCATAGCCTCAGTATCGCCTGCACGTCTAAAGATAGACCATACACGTGCCTCACACCATCTCATACCACCAAATTCAAGTGGATTGTATGTATCCGAAAAGCTAAAATCTGCATCCGTACCATTGTAATATCCCATCTCACGTGCAAATGAGATAACATCTGGTGAGTAGAGGCAATTATCAGGGTCATTAAGCGGGAATTGTGTAATTCGAGCTTGGTTAGCGTGGGCTGAAATCATACCATCTGGTACTCTAAGTGCCACCCATACTGCACCTTTATTAGAATTATACATCTGCTTGGTCTTACGATCCTTCACCATCTTAGTACCTTTACCGATAATCTCTAAGTACCACACTTCGTTACCATCGGCAATCGAAATACTCTCTCCTGAGCTATAATAGCCATAGTCCTCAACCAACTGTCCCATTACCTCAACAGCCTCACGTGCAGTCTTAGCACGTTGCAAAGTAATGTATATTAGCGATCCATAATCGATAATACCCGTTGTATCCTGAAGCTCTGAACGACCTCCCCAAGTACTCTCACCGATAAGTAATTGATGTTCATTCATATTGCCCACCACTGAGTATGTATGTGCAATTTCTGGAATTTCACCAAGGATCTTTCCTGTGTCCCACTCTCGAACTAATCGCATAGCACCAGGAGCGTGATCCTGAGCTGGAAGGAAGTACAGTGCACCGTAAAGTTGATGGCTATCGGCAAGATAAGATATCATCGTACTGCCATTTTCAGATGCTCCACGAGTAACCATAACGTTGGTACAAGCAAGTGCTGTAAGGTAACCAATACCTACAAAAAGAAGTGTAAATAGGAGTTTTTTCATAATTATTATAAAATTTTTCGTAAATTCGTTGCAACAAATATAGATATATTTTACCATAAATAAAAACTTTATCTCCACTTATTCAATATGACTATCTCTCAAAAATTTACTCTATTACATAACTCTATACCCACAGAAGTTACCCTTTGTGCCGTAAGTAAGTTTCACCCAAA
Source organism: uncultured Rikenellaceae bacterium (assembly GCA_964371395.1). Classification (GTDB taxonomy): domain Bacteria; phylum Bacteroidota; class Bacteroidia; order Bacteroidales; family Rikenellaceae; genus Mucinivorans. The sequence continues at coordinate 11,492 of CAYJLU010000048.1, forward strand.
GGAGTCTATAATGGAGCTGTATGCTTTGGGACATAGGGTATTTGGAGAGAGTCGCCCTCAAGAGTTGGCGCAAAAGGCGGAGGCTCTACCCAGCGATATAGAGTGGCACTTTATTGGTCATCTTCAAACTAATAAAGCAGCATTAGTGGTAAAGTATGCCTCGCTGATTGAGAGTGTAGATAGTTACAGGTTGCTTGTGGCTATATCCAAAGCGGCGATTAATGCTCATAGGTGCGTCAAGGTACTATTACAGATGCACATAGCCTCAGAGCAGAGCAAACAAGGATTTTCGAGACAAGAGATAGTCGAGATACTCACTAACGAGCCTCTACCAAATATTGAGATTGTAGGACTTATGGGAATGGCAACCTATACCGATAATATGGAGCAGGTGCAAAGTGAATTTTTAGAGTTATCGAACCTATATGGTTGCTACCCACAACTTAAGGTGTTATCAATGGGAATGAGTGGTGATTATGAGCTTGCCATTGAGTGTGGTTCCAATAATGTACGTATTGGAAGTTCTATCTTTGGTGAACGCTAGATCACCTAGCAGATTACCTCTGTTGAGACCATTGCAAAACTTATGTTTGCTCTGTTATTGAGAGCGTTGATAGGTGGATAAGATTTTGAAGATGGCTCTAAGGGCTATGAAAGGAGCATACCTATGTATGTGACTGAAGAGTCATTGGAGTTATCTTTAAAATATCGCCGCCTTGCAACG
>CAYJLU010000049.1:0-8463 GCA_964371395.1 uncultured Rikenellaceae bacterium
GACTGAAGAGTCATTGGAGTTATCTTTAAAATATCGCCGCCTTGCAACGGTCTCATTGTGCATCTATATGCTCGAAAAATATAGAATCTTAATTACTTAGTGTTCTTATCAACTCGCTCTTGAAATCTTCCTCTGCGATAAACAACTTTGCTAATTGATCCTCCGAGATTATCTCTAGAATTTCAGGTATATACTCCTTCTTCTTCTCAATTAATTGAGCCTCAAGATCCAACCATCTATTAATATCACTACGGCTCGCTTTATTCTCTTTGATCTTATTTTTAAGGTCTCTGCGTTCAAACAATATATCCGAGAACTCTTCCTCCAATCGGTTGTATAGTGACCAAAACTCTGTGCTTTGTTCGGCTGTAAGCGATATTTTCTCTGAGATATACCCTATTCTCATCAATACTATTTGCTCGCGTCTGGCTTGCTTTTGTTCACTACTATTGGTCTGTGCGTTGGCAGCAAACACACTTAGCGATGCCACTGCAATTAATACAACTAATCTCTTCATCATTATATTTTTCATCTAAAAAGTTAAAATAGCACGTCGGTGTCGACCATACCGTGCAGATCGACAAACTCTGCAACAACCTCAGCATACAGCTTATCACTGTTGCTATTATTCTCCACAAGTACCTCTATGATATGTTCATCATCTATGCCATATAGTAGTTCATCATCAAGCTCTAAACTTGAAAATAATGCCATATTATCTTCCTGACTTTGAGAGGTTGTGTCAATAATTAGATTAAAACCACCCATCGCCAAACCCACTAATAGAGCAAAGCCAGCAGCAAAACCCATTAAATTAGCAATACGCACCCTCGTGCGGGTATTAGCCCTAGCTTTAAACTCTAGCTCTAGAATATCCTCACTAGAGGAGTGATACTCCTCGCCCTTTGCAACTTTAGTGAGTATAGAGTTCTGTAAATTTTGAAAGTAACCCTCTGGCACTTTATATGGGTTTCTATTATCCATTAATTCTTGAATATAAACAGTGATACTTTAATGATTGGATAGATTCTCCATAAAAAGGTTTAATTGTAGTTCAACTTTTTTTTGAGCGTGGTGGTACGAGGCCTTCAGCGCACCTTGCGAGGTCTGCATTATTTCCGCCATCTCTGAATATGGCATCTCATCGAAGTATCGCATATTAAAAACCACCTTTTGTTTAGCAGGGAGTGTATCTATTGCCATTGCGAGTGCCTTTTCGGCGGTGTCGCCATCGAAGTATGGGTCATTGTCATACAACTGTCTCAACTCTCTCTGAGCTTCGTTTGAGTTCTCGAATTTGAATTTAGAGTTATTTCTAATAAAGACCAGTGATTCATTTATAGCTATCCGATACAACCACGTATATAAACCCGATTCACCCCTAAACCTCGTAAAGTTTTGCCACGCCTTAAGAAATGTATTTTGCACAACATCATTGGCATCGTCGTGACTCTTTACAATGCGCCTTACAACGTAGTATAAACGTTCGCTATACTCCCTTACTGCCTGTTCAAACTCAATTTCCACGGTTCTATTCAATGACTTTACTTTGACAAAAAAGGGTGCTAAAGGGTTAATACTTCTAATCCTCCCTTTAGCACCCAACTCATTAGTTAGCTATAATATAACTATTCCCATTCAATTGTTGCTGGTGGTTTTGATGAAATATCATACACTACTCTATTAATACCTCTTACCTTATTGATAATCTCATTGCTTACCTTAGCTAAGAATTCATAAGGAAGGTGTACCCAGTCAGCTGTCATACCATCAGTTGAACTAACGGCACGTAGTGCAACACAACTCTCATAAGTTCTCTCATCGCCCATTACTCCAACACTCTGCACTGGAAGTAACATCACGCCCGCCTGCCATACATCATCATATAGACCTGCCTCCTTTAGTGAACTAATAAATATCTTATCTGCTGCCTGAAGTATTGCTACCTTTTCGGCAGTAACCTCGCCTAGGATTCTAATACCTAACCCCGGCCCCGGGAATGGATGGCGTGAGAGTATAACCTCAGGAACGCCCATCTCACGGCCAATTCTACGAACCTCATCCTTGAATAGTAAGCGTAATGGCTCAACAATCTTTAGATTCATCTTCTCAGGTAGTCCACCTACGTTGTGGTGAGATTTGATTGTCACGCTTGGACCTCCAGCCGATATAGACTCTATAACATCAGGGTAGATTGTACCTTGAGCTAACCATTTTATATCCTTTAGCTTCTGCGCCTCAGCATCAAATACCTCTATGAAGTCACGACCAATGATCTTACGTTTTGCCTCTGGGTCTGTTACTCCTTTAAGGTCAGATAAGAATTTATCACCCGCTCTTACTCCAATAACATTAAGTCCCATACACTTATATGACTCCAATACCTCCTCAAATTCGCCTCCTCGGAGTAGCCCCATATCCACAAATATACAGATTAGGTTATCTCCTATGGCACGTTTAAGCAATTCCGCAGCAACAGACGAGTCTACACCTCCCGATAAGCCTAGCACTACTCTATCATCGCCTAATTGCTCCTTGAGCGTAGCCACAGAACTCTCAACATACGATGCCGGTGTCCATTCGCCTAAACATCCACAAATATCAATAAGGAAGTGGCGTAAGATTTGCGTCCCCTCCTCTGAGTGGTACACCTCTGGGTGGAATTGAATACCCCACGTCTGCTCTCCTTCGACTCTATATGCCGCTACTGGCACATCCTCGGTCGAGGCTATAATTTTATAGTGATCAGGGATTCTAACAATTGTATCACCGTGTGACATCCACACTTGTGAACGATCCGATACCTCCGAAATCAATTCGTCATTTCCCACTACCTTAGTAAGGTGTGCTCTGCCATACTCTCTACTATTACTAGGAGCTACCTCGCCACCAAAGTTATGGGCAATATACTGCGCACCATAACATATACCCAGCAATGGTAACTTACCCTTAACCTCCGTAAGGTCAATCTGTGGTGCATCAACATCACGAACTGAACAAGGAGATCCAGATAGAATTACCCCCACAACACTACTATCCATCTCTGGAGGGTTATTGTATGGATGAATTTCGCAATAAACGTTTAACTCACGAACTCTACGAGCTATTAGTTGGGTGTATTGTGACCCAAAATCTAAGATTATAATCTTCTGCACTTTAGTTGTCTATTATTATTATTTTTCTTATTCTGTTAAGATAATCTCTTAAAGGCTACAAAGTTAGTAATTTTTATTGAAAAAATTCATCTGTGTAGTCGTTACTCTCAACTGTTGAGGTTGAGTCCGAGGTAACCACTGGAGTAGACTCCTCAGTTAACTGGTCATCACAGTCAATTTTCACCATACCAACTGGTGGCATAAAGCGATCTTCTTTGCTAACACCTAACGATTTATCACTATATACCTTCTTCATAAATCTACCGAAGATAGGTAGTGCTACTCTCGATCCATCTGCACTATATAATAAGTGTACAGAGCGATCCTCGCCACCAACCCATACTCCAGCAGCTATCTGTGGTGAAACTCCGATAAACCAAGCATCTGAATTATTGTTAGTAGTACCTGTCTTACCGCCAACCTCGCCCGTAATATCGAACTCATAGCGTAGGCGACCACCCGTACCCTGAGTTACGTTACTCTGGAGCATTGATAGCATTGTGTAGGCAGTCTTTTCACTAATTGCATCTCCAGTACGAGGAGAGAACGAACTTAAGATATTTCCTTGCTTATCCTCGATACGAGTCACAAACAGCGGCATTGTGTGTACACCTCTATTTGCAAAAGTTGCAAAGGAAGCTACCATCTCCATTAGCGTTGCCTCTGGGGTACCTGTACAGACTGCATATACTGGGTCTATCCAACTCTTTACTCCCATCTTATGTATCAGGTCAACGACCGCCTCTGGTGAGGATTGTTTCATAATCCACGCCGAGTAGTTGTTACGAGAGTTTGCGAGTCCCCATCTAAGTGAGTTTAGCTCTCCGTCGTACTCTACCTTACCCGATTCCTTTGGATTAAAGGCATCGCCCGACTGTGTCTCGATAGAGACTGGTAGATTAGGAACTAGTGTACAGGGATTATAGCCCAAGAAGTCAAAGGCAAATGTATAGATAAATGGTTTGACTGTCGAACCAATCTGACGACGACCTTGACTTACCATATCGTACTTAAAGTATCTAAACGACGGGCCTCCAACGTAAGCTAACACTCCCCCTGAAGTAGGATTCATAGCTACAAAACCAGCCCTTAAGATAGACTTATAGTAAAGCACCGAATCTCTTGGAGTCATAACGGTATCTATATCACCCTTATAGCCAAAGACTGACATCTCCACTGGGGTATTGAACGCCTTTTCAATCTCAGCCTCACTTGCTCCATCTCTACGCATTTGGTATGCTCGATCTGAGTATTTTATAGCTGAATTTACGATATTTTCTTCCTGTTTTTTAGAGATATTAAAGAATATCTTACCCTTATACTGTTCTTTTTGTTTATCGAATCTCTCTTGTATTCCACCCTTACCACCTAGATGCTCTGCCATTGACTCCTCGGCATACCTTTGCATCTTAGAGTTTACAGTTGAGTATATTTTGAGTCCATCACTGTACAAGTTATATGGAGTTCCATCAGCTTTTGTATTTTTATTACACCAACCAAACAGAGGGTCATTCTGCCATAGATCCAATGCCATATCATACTCCCACTTAGCTCTATAATTATTCTCCTGTGGTTCCTTAGCTGTCATATATAGTCTGACCATCTCACGGAAGTATGTTGCAGAACCTGAATTATGAGAAACTGGGTTATATTTCAATTCGATAGGCTCTGCCTTATATTTTTCGGCAGCCTCCTCCGATATATACCCTTCTGTTGCCATACGTGAGATAACTGTATTTCTCCTAGCCAGAGCATTTTTAGGGTTTCTCACGGGCGAGAATTTCGTAGGTGCATTAACTACCCCTACGAGCATTGCAGCCTCTGGTACAGTAAGGTCAGCTGGTGCTTTGTCAAAGAATGTTGCTGCTGCCGATTTAATACCATAAGCATTCGAGCCGTATGCAACAGTATTTAGGTACATTGCAACTATCTCCTCTTTAGTATAGTTATACTCAAGCATAGTTGCCGTAACCCACTCTTTGAGTTTAGAGATAACGAGGTTGCTCATTCTTCCAATTTTCGAGCGGTTCGTTGTATCACGTGGGTATAGGTTTTTGGCAAGCTGTTGTGATATTGTAGATCCCCCGCCTTGGTCTCGTTGGAATAGCAGTACTGTTCTAACTGCCACACGGCTCAGACCAATAAAGTCTATGCCTGAGTGTTTGTAGTATCTTGAGTCCTCGGTAGCTACTAGTGCTGCTACGAGGTTAGGGGATAGTTCCGTATAGTCAGTATAGGAGCGATTCTCGACAAAGTATGTACCGAGTTGTTTACCATCTTCGGAAATAAGTTCTGTGGCGATATTACTACGAGGGTTTTCCAGTTCTTCGAACGATGGTAGTTCGCCGAATACACCTGCTGCAACAAGTGTTACTAGCACTAGTATTATAGCAAATGGGGCAGCAATAATTGTCCATATAATTGCTGCTACACGCTTTGGGTGGCGTGGTTTTGCTATTTTAGAGAGGAACGAGCGTCTCTCTGTTTTTGTTTTTCTCACATTTTTTGATTGTCTCATAGGCGCAAATTTACTACTTTTGTAGTAGAAATAAACAATTTTTCTCAAAAAAAAATCAACAAATCGTATGTTAGCGAGTTGTCCAGTAGGTATAATAGAGGCGGGAGTAGACGAGGCGGGTCGTGGTCCGATAGCTGGTCCAGTTGTAGCTGCTGCTGTAATTTTTCCTTCGGATTTCAGTAGTTCGGAGATACGTGACAGCAAGAAATTGAGTCGAAAGCGTCGTGAATTTCTAGAGGAGTTAATAAAGCGGAATGCTATTTCGTATTCGATTGGGGAGTCAAGCGTCGAGGAGATTGAGCGGTTGAATATATTGGGGGCAACGTATCTTGCGATGCACCGAGCCATATCATCTCTATCGTTGCGTCCCGATCATTTGCGTATAGATGGCAATAGGTTTAAGTGCAGTTGTGGTATTCCGTTCACCACTGAGGTTGGTGGTGATGATAGGTTTTTATCGATAGCGGCGGCATCAATTTTGGCAAAGAACCATAGAGATAGGTTAATGTCGGAGCTTGATATCATATACCCTGAGTATGGCTGGTCAAAGAATCAGGGTTACCCAACTGCATCTCATCTTAGGGCGGTAGCGGTTCACGGCATTACTCCTCACCACCGCAAGACCTTCAGGGGTGTTTTGGAGTGGGTAAATCCTCTGTTTTAGTTCATAGAATACTCTAGGGGGGGGGTGAGTATATAATTTTTCATATCTTTACATTTTTCAAGTTAATAATTATTCGAGAGTATGACCATATCCGATTACATCACAGAAATAGACAAGCAGTATCGCACGGGTGGTGCAACCGAGCACAGTTATCGTCCTGCGCTCAAATCCTTACTTGACACTATTTTGCCGCATCTCACAACTATAAATGAGCCTAAGCGATATGAGTGTGGTGCTCCTGATTATTTACTACTACGAGATGGTATTGCCATTGCATTTTTGGAGGCAAAGGATTTTTCTTTGAACATTAGCCTTTCACAGCCTCGTGATCCAAGGGTAAAGGATCAGTTCGAGAGGTATAAGAAGTCGTTAAACAATATTATTTTCACTGATTATCTTGATTTTTTGCTGTACGAGGATGGTGAGTTTGTTGACAGCGTTCGCATAGGTGAGTTGCGGGGTGATAGGGTGGTATATCTAGTGGAGAACGAGTCGAGGTTTGTGAATCTCATCGAGCGGTTAGGTCAGGCTAAGCCTCAGCGTGTTAGTTCGTCTTCAAAGTTGGCACAGATAATGGCTGGCAAGGCGAGGTTATTGGCAGATGTGATTGAGAGGGCATTAGAGAGTGATGACAATAGCGAGCTACACAACCATTTGGGTAGTTTCAGGAGTTCTTTGATTCACGAGATTACCCCAAAGGAGTTTGCGGACATCTATGCTCAGACGATTGCCTATGGTATGTTTGCTGCACGTTTGAATGACCCTACGCCTGAGGATTTTTCGAGGTTAGAGGCTGCTGAGTTAATCCCCAAGACCAATCCATTTCTCAGGAAGATATTTCATTTAATAGCTGGCATTGATGTTGACGATCGCATTAGTTGGGTTGTTGATGATTTGGTACAGATATTCAGTGTTACTGATGTAGCGAGGGTGATGGGGGATTATGGTCAGAGGACAGCACAGCGTGATCCGATGATACACTTCTACGAGGATTTTTTGGCGGCATACAATCCAGCACTTCGTAAGAGTCGAGGTGTATGGTACACTCCCCAGCCAGTGGTACAATATATTGTAAGGGCAGTGGATGATATTTTGCAGCGAGATTTTGGTTTGGCTATGGGTCTTGCCGACACTTCAAAGATCAAGGTCGAACAATCTGTTGTTCAGTCCCGAGATAATCGTTACAAGGATAACAAGAAGAAGGAGCTTAGGGAGTATCACAGAGTTCAGATTTTAGATCCTGCGACTGGTACTGGTACATTTTTGGCGGAGGTGGTCAGTACCATTTATGAGAAGATGTCCTCGATGCAGGGTATGTGGCAGGGTTATGTTGAGGAGCATTTATTGCCACGGTTGAATGGTTTTGAGTTATTAATGGCTTCATATGCTATGGCGCATTTGAAGTTGGATATGTTACTATCTCAGACTGGTTACACTGCAAAGACTGATAGGCGATTGAGGGTATTTCTGACTAATTCATTGGAGGATCATCACCCTGATACTGGCACTCTCTTTGTTCAGGCACTTGCCAACGAGGCAAATGAGGCGAATCGCATCAAGAGGGACACTCCCGTGATGGTTGTATTGGGCAATCCGCCATATAGTAGTGAGAGTACGAACAAGGGGGAGTGGATTATGGGCTTGATGGATAGTTATAAGAGAGAGCCGGGGGGAGTGCAAAAGCTCAAGGAGCGCAACCCAAAGTGGATTAATGATGATTATTGTAAGTTTATACGCTTGGGGCAGGAGTTTGTGGATAGGAATAGTGAGGGGGTACTGGCTTATATCAACAACCATAGCTTTTTGGATAACCCTACCTTTAGGGGTATGCGTTGGAATTTAATGAATAGCTTTGATAAGATTTATATCATTGACTTGCACGGAAACTCTAAGAAAAAAGAGGTTTGCCCCGATGGCTCAAAGGATGAAAATGTCTTTGATATTCAGCAGGGTGTTTCGATTAATATATTCGTAAAGACCAAGGATGGTAAGGCTAAGGGTGAGTTGGCGGAGGTTTTTCATATCGACCTATACGGCAAAAGGCAGGCGAAGTATGATTTTTTGGCGGAGCACAGCTTTGCTGAAACTCCATTTGTCAAGCTCGAACCAAAGGCTCCAATGTATTT
>CAYJLU010000049.1:8563-11668 GCA_964371395.1 uncultured Rikenellaceae bacterium
CCTCTCTACCTCTACCCTACCGATAGCCAAATAAATTTTGAGGGCGCACAGAGAACACCGAACCTGAAACCCGAAATTGTTGAAAAGATAGCCAAAGCAATAGCACTAGAGTTTGAAGCCGAAAAGAGCGACAATCAACAAAAATTCGCACCCATTGACCTCCTAGACTATATCTATGGCGTACTACACACACCTGACTACCGCAAACGCTACAAAGAATTCCTAAAAACCGACTTCCCTAGAATACCATACCCCGAATCGTCCTCAGAGTTTTGGAGAATAACCAAAATAGGCTCAGAACTTAGACGTACACACCTACTCGAACACATACCAAAAACCGAAGTGAGTTTCCCAATTGCCGCCGCCGATGGAGGCGACACAATTATTGATAACATCACCACCCAAGAACAACCCGACGGCACACTATACGTATATATCAACAATACACAATACTTCGCAGGGGTAGACCCCACAGCGTGGAAATTCTACATAGGAGGATACCAACCAGCCCAAAAATGGCTCAAAGATAGACGTGGACGCTCGCTGAAATACCAAGACGTTTTACACTACTGCAATATGATTGCAGCTCTCAAACACACAGATATACTTATGAAAAAACTTTAACACGATTTTCTTTTAAAAAAAAACAATGATAGACTCACACACACACCTATACGACCCAAGATTTGACGAAGATTTCGATGAGATGATTCAAAGGTCAATAGAGGCCGGCATAGATAGATTTATAGTCCCTGCCGCTGACCCTCGTGACCAAGAAAAACTATTTAACTCAGTGAGCAAATACCCCGAAAGAATCTATGCAACAGTCGGACTACACCCAACTGATGTAAACAATAACACAAACTATAAAAGTGACCTCGAATTTGTCCGAAATACAGCATATAACCCCCCTATGAGATTAGTCGCAATAGGAGAAACAGGTATCGACCTGCACTGGAGCAAAGACTTTCTGCCTCAACAACGAGAAGCATTCAAATTCCAAATAGAACTCGCAATAGAACTAAATCTCCCTATTATTATTCACTGCCGTGAAGGATTCCACGATACATTCGATATACTGGAACCATACGCAGGCAAAATCAAAGGAGTATTCCATAGCTTTGCAGGTACAGCCACCGAGGTCGAACGTATCGAAAAAATAGGAGGATTCTACTACGGTATCAACGGTACGGTTACCTACAAAAACTCAACGCTACCACTAGCTCTCGAATCAATACCACTCGAAAAATTACTCCTCGAAACCGATGCGCCTTACCTGCCGCCTACTCCACACCGTGGCAAACGAAATGAAAGTAGCTACATAAAAATTACAGCTCAAAAAGTCGCTGAAATTAAAGGTGTCAAAACCTCAGAACTAGATAGAATCACTACCCAAAACACTGAACTACTATTTGCACTATAAATAAACACAAAAAAAAAGGCTCCCCACCTATCGAGAGTGGAGAGCCTAACGTTTACCAATACATTAAAAGAAGAGTGTTGAAAAGAAAACTTAACTATTCTTCTTTTTTTTGTGTGAAAAGAAAAATAAAAAAGTTGATTAGTAAACGGTATTCTGTGGGTCGAAGTTAGTCCAACCAGTCATCCAGTTCTGTGACGCACTCTCAGCAGGACCAAATGCACCACTGTACTCTACCTTCTCAAATCCTGCTGCCACTAGTGGATTTGTCCATACAGCTGAATTTGCAGCAGGACTCTCAACCGATGGAATTGCAACTGGATTAGTAAGTACTTGTGGATCGCCCTGAAGATTAAGAGCCGATATAGAGCTTAATGGTGCAACATTACCCTGACCCTCTGCATTCCAAATAGCCTCTACTGCTTCGCCCGAAGTATCCGAACCATCAATGTCAGTCTTGTTTGTCGCCACATCTCTAAAGTTCTGTATCATTCCTGCCATTACATTTCCACCTAGTGCATTGCGTGTTGCTGCCGACTCCTGAGTCGTAGAACTCTTATCATTGTCGATGTTTACTCCAATTGGATAACCCATTATTACTGAATTATAAACGCTTAGGTGTGAGTTTCTGCGAATCTGAATCGCATTTTGGAAGAATCCTGAACCATTCTCACTACCCTTGTCTGTGTACTCCGATGGATTGGCAACAGGACCTACAAGTGTCATATTAGCAATTACTGCTGATGTCATTAGAGTAGTTACGCTTGCTGATGAGTTGTTGTCTGTCTCAATACCATTTGATGCTGATTTATCTGCGTAAAGTGGATCGTTGATACCGAATAAGTACTGAAGCTTACCTGAAAAACCATTGTCACAGTCAAATGTGTCATCCCAAGTTCCTAAAGCTACTAGGTGAGATGCGTTAACAGAACCTCCAAACCACTCGTAACTATCATCCTTTGCGTATGAAACCTGTACGTGGTGGAACTCAGTACCAGATCCTACCGAGCCTAATGTAATACCATTGATCTCATTGTCAGTAGAGTACTCAATACCTCCGAACTCAACACGAACATACTTAAATATACCCGAATTGTCGCTGTCGTCGTTACCACCGTGCTTTGAGTTTACACCACCCTCAATAGTCATCTCAGTTGCATTGTTCTTAGCCTTACCTAGAATGATAACACCACCCCAGTCGCCCGGATTACGCTGTCCCACTGGCTGTGCAGATGTAAAGACAATTGGCTCAGTTGCAGTACCCTCTGCCATAATCTTACCGCCACGCTCTATGATAAGCGTTCCCTTTGTGAACTTGTCACCCTTGATTACTGTACCTGCCTCGATGGTTAGTACCGAACCCTCGGTCACAAACACAAAGCCACGTAGCGTGTAAACATTGTTCTTGGTCAGAGTTACATTTCCTGTAAGTTCGTAACGCTCCGAACCATCACCTAGGATGTTCTGATCTAGTGGATTTACAATCTCATCTCCACCGTTGTCATTTTTGTCGCAACCTACCGTCGCTGTTAGTGTGAAAAGTGCTACCGCTAAGTAAGCGATGTTTTTAAACATTTTTTTCATTGTAAATTGATTTGTTATTTATTTGTTTTTTAATATTTATTCGAGTCCATTGCAAAACTTATGTTTTGCTCCGCTATGAAGAGCGTTGATAGGTGGATGAA
>CAYJLU010000050.1:0-11632 GCA_964371395.1 uncultured Rikenellaceae bacterium
AAAGGAGCATATCTTAAGTATGTGACTGAAGAGTCATTTGAGTTATCTTTAAAATTAGAGTTATCTTTAAAATATCGCCGCCCTGCAACGATCTCCTTAAGTGTTATATATGGGTTCCATCAAATCCTACTCTACCTAAATCATCAAAACCAAAAAAAATAATCTTTTTAAAGACAATAATTTAGCTACTTCAACTGTTTATAGATTATAAAAAACTTTTACACAAAACATATTTCCATCCTAATTGATTAAAATTTCACATTGGATTCGAAAAATTGTAAATTTAAAATTATTTATTTTCGGCAAAATTTGTTTTTGTACATAAATTTATAGATATTTGTAAAATATCCTCACCCTAATCACCCATTTATCACAATGGCAAGTCGCAAGGAGGGGCGAGAAAGAGGGGGGCGAGAAAGAGAGGCAAGAAATCGAGGCACAAGAGAGAGGGACGGGAAGCAAGAGAGGCGAGAAGCAAGAGAGGCGAGAAGCAAGAGAAGCAAGAGAGGCGAGAAGCAAGAGAGGCGAGAAGCAAGAGAGGGAGCGAGAGTAAACAAGAGAGACGGTTAGCGATAAAGGGAATAAACCACAAAGGGGCAATCTACAAAAAAGAACTTAATAAAAATTTTGTTTAGTAAGCAAATAAGACTAAACAAGTAAGTAAGGGGAATAATCCACGAATAACTTTTAATGGGGAACAACTGGGGGACTCTATACAGTAGATTCTTTATGTAGTTCTGTTGCTTACAATAGAACTATTCATCGAGCACTAAACCAACATTCTATTGATAACACAAAACTTGTATAATAAACAAAAAAACCAAACAAAAGAAAAATGAAAAAATTACTACTGCTATCACTTAGCTGTGCTATGCTACTGCTAGGTGGATGTAAAGATCCAGAACCGACTCCATCAGTGGAGCAGGCTGAAATTGCTTACAACCTAAATAGTCCTAGCTACCTTTCAGTAGATCTAGCACTATCATCAATGAACTACGATGAGATTGCTTACCTAGCTGTTAGTGGTAGTTCATCTACTCCTACCGCAGATGAGTTATTCAACAATGAGATGGCTACAATCGTAGCTATTACTGATGGTGCAAACACTATCAAAATTGACGACCTAGAGTCTGAGACTGCGTATACACTTTACGTTGCTGCTAAGGGCGAATCAGCTGGTTATGGTGAGGTTTGGAGCAGAACATTTACTACAACTGCTTTCACCCAACTCCTAACAATACTTCCAGCAGATGATATGTTCAGTGTGAAGTTCCACATTGATGTACCTGCTGACTGTACTATCAATTACGCTGTAATCCCGAGAGATCAGTACCACGAACAAACCAATGGGTTTGGTTTCGTAGATGCTACTTTCCTTTCAGGTCACGAAGGTAACGCAACCTCAAGCCCTACTCTAAAACTACTTACTGAACCTACTACCGTTAAATTTAACGGTTGGGGAGATCCAAGCGTGCCAGACGAATTCTTACACGTTACAGGAGGTGAATCACTTCAGCTTGTAATTGGCGAGGTAGCTTACGCTGGTAACGACGTATATGATCGTAGAACTTATAGAGCTAAATATGATTTTGCTGGTCACACAGCATCAGCTGGCGACCCGGATGAGTACTGGGAAACTGAGTACTGGTCAAGTCAACTTATTAACTCAAAAGCACCTGAAATCGTTGCAGGTATTGAGGCTAAGGTACAAATTACTAACCACACCACTAAAACTATCGCATTTGGTATAACTCCACACGATGATATGCGAGGTATAGCATACGCTGCATACGATAAGCCTGGTTATGATTATATAAAGAGCGTACTAGGTAGTGATGAAGGTGTACTTAACTTCCACATCAACAAGTCGTATAAGCACGAAACCACAGATGCATTCTCATATGAGTTCACTGGATTCATTGACGGAGTTGATGATTATATGCTTATTATAGTTGGTAACCTTTCTGGTGATGGTAGCAAAATTTCTTATCAAGAGATAGAATTCTCACCAGCTGTTGCAACAATGGAAGCACCTGAAATGCTTGTAACAGGTATTGATGCTCCTGATGGAGAAGTTGCATCACCTTGGGAAGTATGGTTCAATATCAAGGCTGTTAACGGCGATGCTGAATCTGTAAAATACCTAATGAACGATGCTAGAGAATTTACTTACCTACTTAATGGAGGTGTCAATTATTATAGCCTAATGAGTCAGTATGGTAACTCTATAACTGACTTCGATGCACTTGATGCAATCAATAGTTCAGAGGGTTATAACATTATGTTCCCAGCGTGGGAAGATACTGAAAGCCGTCTAGTTGTAGCTGGTATTAACGCAGAGGAGGTAATGACTAATCCTGACGAAAACCCAGGATGTATTGCTAATAAGAGAACAGCAGTTATAGAGCCACTTACTCCAGTAACCTCAGACCTATTTAACTCATTACAAGGCGAATGGTATGTAGAGGCTTATGCAACATCATTCCTTAATGAATCGGGTGAAACTCTTGACGAACCACTAATTTCAACTACTCCGATTACATTCCCTGTGAAAATTACTTACGGTGCGCCTGAGTATCCTGAGACACTTACTCAATCGGTATATGACGCATACCTAAACTCAGATCCAACTATGACAAAAGATAAAGTTGACGATCTGTTTGAAGAATTCAAAGAATTATCACCTATATTCGCCTCTAAGGTTAAGGGACAAAATAGACTTCTAATCGAAGGATTTATGGCTGACCCTGATCACTATGCTAATGTGTTCGAATACAATTCTCCTTATGACCTATTCGGTTCGACTGAATACTCACAAGCTGTAACTGTAAATGACCTATTCTATGACTTCGGTCCTAAGTGGTACATCCAAGTTAAAGAGAATGACGAATTAGTTATCCCAGTGGATCTGAGTAGAATTCCACCTATGGTAAACACCTTTAGTAGAATCTACCACTACGGTGTGGCTGTTGACGGTTTAACTTATGCATCTGAGCTTAAGGAATTCCCAGTGACTATTTCTGAGGATGGTAACACTCTGACAGTTGAGCAAGCATTGTACACTGTTGATAATAAAAATTACTTCTTCACAGTTGGTGAGATTGATTCATACGGTCAGGCAAAAGCATCGATTGTATGCGGTAAACTTCTTATCAAGAGAGGTGGATTGAAAGCAACTCCAGCTGTGAAAACTCCTAGCTATGCTCCGATGAGAAGTGTTGATAATTACATACCAGTTAAATCTTACAGAGGTACGTCACTTAAGGGTGCTACAATCTACACAAAGGGCATCAGCTCTGATAAGGTTATGACTCTAAAGGCAGCTCCTTACGCTATTCAGTAATTATCTCATAATTTTAGATAAACACTAAAGTAATTATAAAGGGGATTTCTAGGGGGTTGTATAACTTACTTAGAGTCCCCTTTTATTTAGAACAATAAAACTTATTAAAGATATGCTTAACTACACAAAAACGCTTATTGCGCTTGTTGCCGTGCTATCACTTAGTACATTATCGGCATATGCTGTTCCTGCATACCCGGGAGTAATCAAGCACAAGCAGAGCGATGGTACTATAATATCAATTAGAGTATTCGGTGACGAATTTAAGAACTATACCACTACCTCGGATGGTTACACTATCACTGGTGGTGAGGACGGAGACTACTACTACGCACAAACTGACCTACAAGGTAAAATCATACCTACCATTGTTAAAGCTAAACCTCTATCAAGATTAACCTCTGATGAGCGCACTATCCTATCACGTATCCCTAAGGGTATTAGACCACTAAGTGATAATGCAATTCCACGCTACTCAATGTCAAAGGCACCGAGCAAGGCTGCTGACGGAGAGATAACTGCACCAGAGGGAGTTCCGAACACGGCGATAACTATTGGCGAAATGCGTACAGTTATTATTCTTGCTGAGTTCAGCGATGTTAAATTTACAATTGCAGACCCGCTAACTGAGTTCACAAATATGTTGAGTCAAGAGGGGTACTCTAACCACGGTGCAACTGGTTCGGTAACTGACTACTATCAAACCGCATCTCGTGGACAATTTAACCCTAAATTTGATGTCTATGGCCCATACACACTCAAGAGAAAGGCATCAGCTTATGCTGGTAACTCTGGGGTTGATAACGTGGGCGCAATGATTGAGGAGTTATGCGAGCTAGCAGATGATGACATTAACTTCGCAGATTATGCAGTAGATGGTGTAATGCGTGATGTATTTGTATTTTTTGCTGGACACAACCAATCAGAGGGAGCACCTAATACAATTTGGCCACACCGTATGTACCTATTCGATAGCGAGGCTGCTTTGGCTACATTCGATGGAGTTGACCTACGTAGCTATGCACTAGCCTCAGAGATGAAGGGTAGTTTTGGTGGGAATGTAGCTGGTATCTCTACTTTCTGTCACGAATATGGACACGTACTAGGATGGATAGATGTTTACGACACTGACCCAACAGACGCAGCTCAACAGTCAACAGGTTGTGAGTTCTTAGATATTATGTCATACGGTAACTACAACAACGAGGGACGTACTCCTCCAGTTCCATCTCTACTACAACAGTGGATGGTTGGTTGGGCTAAACCTGAGGTAATCACCGAAGCGGGACTTTATAATATACCTCCTATTGTTGATGGTAAGGGTTACTTAATTGAGACTGAAACTCACAACGAGTACTTCCTTATTGAGAATCGTGGAGGTGCAGAGGGTTCGGTATGGGATAAATACCTAGGTAATGTAGATGGTGGATATGAGGGGTTATATGTAACACATATTGACTACACTACCGACAATCAAGATCTATGGTCTTCAAATATGCCAAATGGTAGCAGCCTTCACGAGTGTGTTAAGATGGTTCGTTCGACTGGTGATAGAAGCGCAGACCACTTAGGTGATCCAAGAGCACTTAGTCCTAACTCAGTACTATTCCCGGGTGATAATAACGTAACTCTACTTACTTCAGAGTCAAATGAGCTATATAAAGCTTGGGATGAGAGTGAGATTGAGATGTCGCTATACAATATCCATATTGACGGTTCTAATTCATCTTTCTATGCGAGGGGATACAACAGCGTGGGTGATAGTTCATACATAAGTATTGATGTAGATCCTACAATTGGCACTGCTATACCACTAATGGTATCAAATCTTGCAGATGGTGCTAGTGTAAGATGGGTTGTGAATGGTGAGAGTACGAGTCAAGATTCGGTAACGTTCAACACCTCGGCAATACACTATATCACTGCTATTATTACATACGGCGATGGTACAGAAGAACAAATCACTAAATATATTGAACTATAATGATTAAAAAGATATTTATAGCAACAGTCCTAGTCATTGCAGCTACACTATCTAGTTGTAATGACCCTGAGAATAATCCAACTCACACTTCGGCAGATCAGGAGAAATTCCTTGCATTTACTGCTGTTTCAGTTGTGGAGAATGGAGTAAACGTACTAAATTTCAGCTATGACAACAACCAAGTCTCAGCGAGCGGTACAACATATAAAGTAATTGATAATTACGGCTTTACAACTTCAACAATTACGTTAAGTGCAGTACCTACAAGTGGTAGTAAGGTATCGGCTACAATTAAAACTGGAGCTATGACAACCGTTATCAATGATCTTTCGCTTGTAAGCACCAAAGCAGGTCTTATCTACCTGTGGTGTGATACAACTACTAAGGGCGTGATACTACCAGTTCAATACTAATTGTATTGCCACTATATGTAGTATAACTAAATAGTTATATTACCAAAGAGAGTCCGACTAACTATGGGAGTTAGTTGGACTCTCTTTATATATGCCCGTGTGGGGAGGGGAGGGAGAGAGAGGGGGGGGCAATACCCTATTCTACTCCTTGCGTGACGGGTAGGCAATACGTCCGTGATAGATATTATTTAACTTCGCCTTAAGCAGTGCCTTTACTCTGCCTACCTCCTCGAATGTAAGGAGTGAGTTGGAGAACTGTCCATCCTTAATCTGACCATCTATAATAGAGTCAACGAGATTTTCTAGACTCTCCGCCTCGTAAGATTGTAGCGAGCGGGATGCCGCTTCGATAGCATCTGCCATCATACATATAGACACCTCACGAGATATTGGCTTTGGACCATCATATCTAAAATTTTTCGGGTCTACCTCTTCTCCCTCTTGTGCAGTTTTCTTTGCCTTATCATAGAAGTAGTATATTAGAGATTCACCGTGATGTTGCGAAATAAAGTCTTGAACAGTGGCTGGCAATTTATATTTTTTTGCCATACTTAGCCCATAGCTTACGTGCGACTTGATAATATCACGACTCTCATAGGGTGTAAGGTCATTGTGTGGATTAAATGACCCTGAGAGATTCTCCACAAAGAAGAAAGGATTACTAATTTTCCCGATGTCGTGGTACAGTGCACCAGTTCGAGCAAGCAGTGGGTTTGCTCCAATCTCCTTAGCTGCGCTTTCTGCCAGATTTGCTACCTGTACGGAGTGCTGAAATGTACCCGGTGCACTCTGCGCTAGTTTCATCAGTAGGGGTTGGTTAGTGTCACAGAGTTCGAGTAGTGTTATATCTGAGACAAAGCCAAATATTGTCTCAACGAAGTATATCAGTTGGTATAGCCCAAGGAAAAGAAGTGCTGAGAAGACTATCCATATAAGCGAAAAGTAGTCATCTCTGATAAGTTCACCGTCTTGGAGCAATGCAAAGCAGATAGTGAGTATGGCCTGCGAAATAATAATTCCACCTAGTGCCCTCATAAGTTTTCCTCTATGGTAGTAGTGACGCATCATAAATATTGCAATCATTCCGCTTATAATATTTATGACAAGGTAGTCATAGGGCGAAGATATAAACATCGAACATATCAGAACAGCGGTAATATTACCCATAATTGCCACTCTGAGATTAAAGAATGTCAGTAAGTAAATTGCAATGATAGGTATCGGTACGATTAGAGGGTTGATGCTACTGAAGTTAACGGTAATTCCCATCAACAGTGCTGCAAATAGGTATATAACCAAAACAAATGCTAATTTTTTGCTCTCCATCCCAAGGTAATGAACCGAGAATCGAGTAAAGTATAGGTAGTTTATAAGCAGTATAATAAAGACTATTATGAATCGAGTCAGCAGAACCAATAGTGGGCTTTGAGTAAGGCTGCTCTCCATCTCTTTATTGTATGAGTTAATGATATGGAGTGTTACCGCATCTATAATCTGCCCACGTTCGACCACAATCTCTCCCTTACGCACCACCCCTTCGGTCTGCGACAATAAACTCAGTGCATCTTGTTTGACCAAGTCACTTAGCCTTTGATTATATACAAGATTTGCATCCACATATGGTAGTATGAGATCCTCAGGTATTCCAGTTTGCTTTACGAGCAATTCAACGGCTAGGGCTATTGAGTATAGTCCTCCGCCATATTGTGTGGTTAGTGTATCGGTTGATGTCGAACTCAACAATATGGGACGCTTACTGTACTTATTGTAATCCTCGGTGTGTAGTATCCCTATCTGGTATATCTCGCTGAGTAGTTCACCTGCTCTATGTAGCGAGATTGAGTCAATTTGCTCCTGAGTTGAGATAACTTGCATTAATCCCTCAACACGTGCTTGTCCTCTAGCCTCAACTCTATTAAATACTGGCTTACTCGAAGATATTATCCTATCGGTTTGGTTCTGAATTTGTTGTTCAGATTTATATAGAGGAATATCGAAAGGGGCAATTACAGTCGGTCTCGACCACTCTGTCTCAGTTGGTGGTTGAAGTGATACTATTCCCCTTGAGGGCATTAGTATCGCAATTAGAATTGCAGCTGATATTAGTATTAATATTTTTCTCATAATTATATATTTAATTCGCCAGAAATATAGTACATATTATTATAGTACCGATGTTTTAACATTGATTATCTGCCACTCTCCTTCCCTTTTTTTTTACAACTAGCTATTTATAAAGTACAAAGGTATGCGGCACATACAGCTGCTGTCTCTGTTCTAAGTCGAGATTCTCCGAGTGTTATAGCCCTATACCCCCATTGGTGCGCCAATTCGACCTCTTCGATAGAGAAGTCCCCCTCTGGCCCAATAAGCACTGTGTATGATTCTCTACCCATAGGTATCTTTACCTTACTTCCCTCATTACAGTGGGCAATAAATCCTCCGGGATTTTCCGATAGAAACTGCTTTAGTGGCTGCACTTCCTCGACCACTGCTAGGTGACCTTTGAGGGATTGTTGGGCTGCACTTAGAGCGATTCTACGGAGTCTATCGACCTTCAATGATTTACGTTCACTACGTGCCGATACAATAGGCACTATACGACTTACCCCGACTTCGACCATCTTCTCGACAGCCCACTCCAGCCTATCAATATTCTTAGTAGGTGCTATTGCAACAGTTATATCATATTGACTTTCGCTACCAAAGTCTCCCTTTGCACTTAGAACCAGTAACACTGACTCACGTTTCGATGCCACCTCCAAACTACACCCATAGAGCCACCCTCTGCCATTGCACACCATCACAGTATCTCCAACTTTGGTACGTAGTACAATGGTGAGGTGATGGCTAAGTTCCGTGGTAAGTGTTATTCTCGATCCCTCCTTGAGGTTATCTTCGAGTTCTGTATGGTAAAATAGTTGCATAGTTTTAGCGCAAATTTAATAAAAAAGCATTAATTTTACCCAAAATAAACCCAAAAACAATATATTAATCACACAAAATGAAAAGACTACTTCTTACTGTTATGGCAATTTGTCTATCAGCTAGTGCACTTGCACAGAATCCTCTACTCCAGCAGTGGAATACTCCTTTTGAGGTTCCTCCATTCTCTACCATCGAAAATGATGACTATGTCGAGGCTATGAAGGTAGCCATAGAGGAGCAGAACAAGGAAATTTCAGCCATTGTCGATAATCCTTCGGCACCGACCTTCCAGAATACTATTCTAGCCTATGATAATAGCGGTGCGCTATTAAGCCGTGTTGCATCTGTATTCTACTGCATCGCAGGAACTGAGGCAGATGATGCTATTAAGGCTATACAGCGTGAATTATCACCACTACTTACCGCTCACTCTAGTAATATTTCGCTCAACGAGAAACTATTTCTTAGAATCAAGAGCGTTTATGAGCGTAAGTGGGAGCTTGGTGAGCTTGAGGCACGCCTAACCGACAAGATATATAAGAGCTTTGAGAGAGGTGGAGCTAATCTATCGAATGATAAGAAAGAGGAGCTTCGTAAGATTGATCAAGAGCTTGCAATGGCTCAACTCACATTCGGCAATAACCTTAATAAGGACAACGGTGATTTTGTTCTAAACATCCGCAAGAAATCTGACCTAAAGGGACTTCCACAAAGTTCAATTGATGCGGCGGCTGGCGAGGCAAAGCGTCGTGGGCTTAAGGGTTGGGCATTTACACTCGATAAACCATCACTTATTCCTTTTTTACAGTACAGCGAAAAACGTGATCTACGCAAAGAGATCTACACAGGTTACCTAGAGCGTGCGAATAACAATAATGAGACCGATAACAAAGAAGTTATACGTACTATTGCAAACCTACGTCTAGAGCGTGCAAAGTTACTAGGATTTGAGAACCACTCAGATTTTGTACTTGACCAAATAATGGCGGGTGAGCCTGAGAGAGTTTACGAGCTACTAGATGAGCTATGGCAACCTGCACTTGATCTTGCCTCAAAGGAACTAGCAGAGATGAAGGCACTAGAGGGTGCACCAGAGGATTTCCAGAGCTGGGATTGGTGGTACTGGGCTGAGAGGCTTCGTGAGGCAAAGTATAGCCTAAATGAAGAGGAATTACGCCCATACTTCGAGCTGAATGCTGTACGTGACGGTATATTTAAACTTACCACCGACCTCTTCGGGCTGAAATTCAAAGAGCTAAAGGACATTGAGGTTTACAATGCCAGCAATCAAGTATTTGAAGTAACAAACCTTGAGGATAACCACATCGGTGTTCTATACCTTGACTTCCATCCACGTCCAACAAAGCGTGTAGGTGCTTGGTGTACATCATTTAGAGGAGTGAGCTACAAAGAGGGTCATAGAGTTGCTCCTATTGTGTCTATCGTATGTAACTTTACGCCACCAGCATCCGAGGGTGAACCAGCACTACTGAACCTTGACGAGGTGGAGACATTCTTCCACGAATTTGGACACGCTATACACTCACTAGTAAGTGAGGTGCAGTATAAGGGTCTACGTAGCGTTGAGCGTGACTTCGTAGAGCTACCATCTCAGATTATGGAGAACTGGGCATTTGAACCAGAGGTACTTGCTACCTATGCGCACCATTACAAAACTGGCGAACTTATGCCAAAGGAATTAATGGATAAGATTGAGCGTAGTGCTCTATTCAACCAAGGTTTTGCTACCACTGAGTACGTTGCAGCATCACTTCTTGATATGAACTACCACACTATCACTTCGCCACTTGAGGGTAATATCGCTGACTTCGAGGCTGACTACCTAGCTAAAATTGGACTCATAGAGCAGATAGCTCCACGCTACCGTTCTACTTACTTCCAACACATCTTTGCTGGCGGTTACTCATCGGGCTACTATTCATATATCTGGGCTGAGGTACTAGACGCAGATGCTTATGCTGCATTTGTGGAGAGTGGTGATTTATATAATAAGGCGGTTGCTAAGAAGTTCCTTGACGAGATTCTAAAGCGTGGAGGCACAAAGGATGGCAATACGATGTATTATAATTTCCGTGGTCAGGAGCCTTCTAAGGAGCCTCTGATGCGTGGTAGAGGATTACTCTAAGGTTAATTCATAGGATTAACATATGGTTAATCAAGAGAATTAAATCCTAATCCTTTTTCCGAATAACTGGCGAGGGTACGGCTAATATTTTAGTCGTACCCTCGCCTTTATAGTATTTTACTCTATTACGCTGCAAAATATTGGAGATAATATTATGATTTTGTACGACTTTTGCTATATTTGTAGTAATACACCCTATTTAAATTCTAAAAAAATGAATAACTCAATGAAAATCATTAACCCTTTTGATTACGGCTCTGAAATCCTAAAGGGAGTAAGCGATGGAGCATTGCTTACGTCTATGGCAAATGGTAAACTCAATACAATGTCAATCTCGTGGGGAATGATTGGCACTGAGTGGAATCGTCCTATATTTATAGCCTTTGTACGCACGGGCAGGCATACACGCACTCTAATAGATAGCTCGGGGGAGTTCACCGTTAATATTCCCTATGGCATCTATCAAAAGCAGATTATCGCCCACTGTGGCACTATATCGGGACGAGAGAGGGATAAGTTTGCAGAGTTGGGACTAACCCCTGTCGAATCTCCAAATATTATCACTCCCGGAATTCTGGAACTCCCATTAACCCTTGAGTGTAAGGTAGTCTATAATCAATTACAGCGTAGTTCTGCTATGCCAGAGGAAATTGTATCAAAGTTCTATCCAGCTGATAAACCTAGCGATTTTTCAGGCTCTAACTGTGATTCTCACATTGCATACTATGGTGAGATAGTGGGGGCGTATATAGCAGAATAGCATTCTGAGACCATTGCAAAACTTATGTTTTGCTCCGCTATGAAGAGCGTTGATAGGT
>CAYJLU010000051.1:0-11527 GCA_964371395.1 uncultured Rikenellaceae bacterium
TTTGTTTTTTGATTGGATTCGTTCGCCTACGGCTCACTCCTTTTCATTACTCTAGCTATAATAAAATCCTATTACGGCTCAAATACTATAACAGTATTAATAAATAATAAAAATTGCTGGGCGTTTGGCTATATCAGGCTGTGGACACTTACGCCACTTCTCTACACTACGAGCCTCAATAAGCTCATTCTCAGAGGTAAGGTCACACGCCACAACAAGCGTTGTATTGGAAGATAATACCCTTAACATATCACCCAGTAGCGATAGATTACGATAGGGAGTCTCTATGAATATCTGTGTCTGATGCTCAGAAATTGCACGGTTCTCGAAACGTTTGATAGCCTTAACACGATCGCCCTCCTTGATTGGTAAATACCCGTTAAAAGCAAAATTCTGCCCCGAGGCTCCCGATGCCATCAATGCTAACATTATAGAACTGGCTCCAATTAGCGGAACTACCCTAACTCCAGACCTATGGGCTGCCTCTACCAATAATGAACCCGGGTCGGCTACACAAGGGAGACCTGCCTCCGACATTACCGCTCCTGTACGCCCCTCTAAGATCGGTTGCAAGATAGCGTGAATATCCTCTGGCGAGGTATGCTCAGATAGCTCTACAAACTCTAATGAATCGATAGTAATACCAAGTCGCAGCGATGCAATATAACGCCTTATTGTTCGCACATTCTCGACAATAAAGTAGTCGCACGCTAGGATCGCCGCCTTTACCTCCTCGCTAGTAGAGTTATCCTTAGCAATAGGGGTTGGTATAAGGTATAGCATTACAGTTGATTAGATGGGTAGTGTGGGAACACTACCTTTGGTGTGAAGGTTTTTGCCTCTTCAAAGTCCATTAGCCCGTAAGAGATAATAATGACAATATCACCGACTGAGACCAATCTTGCGGCAGCTCCATTAATACATATTGAGCCACTACCTCTTTCGCCTTTGATAACATAGGTTTCAAATCTCGCACCGTTGTTATTATTAACAATAGCAACCTTTTCGCCATCAATGATACCAGCTGCATCCATTAAATTTTCATCAATGGTTACACTCCCAACATATTGCAAATTAGCCTCTGTGACCGTTGCTCTATGTATCTTAGATTTTAGTCTTTCAATTAACATCCCTATTCTCCAATTCTCAAGTAAAAAGTAATGGTGTTTAACTTACAAGTTGTCGATTAGCCTCACAGATCCACACTGTACCGCTGTGCATATCCTAACAGTAGCACTCTGACTAGGTGGAAGTAGCGTTCTTGCATCGACAATCTCAACATATTCGGTGCAAAGGTATGTATTTTTATTGATTTGTGAAATTGCAATGTCTTCTAACTGCTTAAAATTTCTATTTCCACGCTCAATTTCTGCTCTAATGGCGGTTAGAGTACGGAAAATTTCAGGAGCAGCAGCCCTTTGTTCGGCAGTGAGTAGTTCATTACGAGAGCTAAGAGCAAGCCCATCTTCTGCTCTAACTGTTGGGCACTCCACTATCTCAACACCATACCCCTCAATCTCTACCATCATCTTAATGATGGCAAGTTGTTGAAAATCCTTCTGCCCGAAGTATGCTCGATGGGCACCTACAATATCGAACAATCTACCCACAACCTGCACAACGCCATCAAAGTGCCCGGGGCGATGCGCTCCCTCCATCTGCTCGGTAAGTGAGAGTAGCCTGCTATCTTTGATAGTAAAAGTTTCGTTATTAGGATAGATCTCCTCAACTGATGGTGCAAATAGATAAGTCGCTCCTGCACAGTGCAATAGCTCTGCGTCACGCTCTAAGGTGCGAGGATAACGCTCTAGATCCGCCTTGTCATTAAACTGCGTAGGGTTAACAAATACACTGACCACTACAACTGTATTTTGACTTACAGCTCTACGTACAAGCTCAATATGTCCGCTATGCAGAGCACCCATAGTAGGCACAAAACCAATAGAGTTCTGGCTGGATAGAAGTTCCCTTAGCTCCTTAACACTGTTAACTATCTTCATATATTTGTTATTAAATATTTTAGCCTACAAATTTATATCACAAAAAAATACCCTGCAAATTTTGCAGGGTATTTTTTACATAATATTATTAGGTAATAGATGATTACTTTAGAATAATGACGTTACTACCAACCATATGCCCATCCATATAAACGTGAACGGTGTATTGACCAGCCGCCATATCTACACCCTTATAGTACACCGATACTGCAAGGTCCTCGCCTTGATAGTCTACAACACGTGAGGCTGTATATGGGATAGAACTTCCCTCGAACTGGAACATTGAGCTTTGGCTCTCCGCTAGATCGAAGCCATCAGGGCTAATAATTCTAACATAGACAGTCTTTTCGCCCGGTTCTGCAAGTTCATTTGATGCTAGAATAAATGTAGTTACAAGCTGTTCTGCTGTACGTGCCCGAGTGACGTCCTTACCACGTTTATTAACTGCTCTTAGTGTAATATCACGAGCTCTGATAACTGCACCACGCTGAATCATTGAGTTAAGTTCTGCGGCAGTCTCCTTTGCAGCCTCTGTGGTAGTTCTAAGCGTAGTGATTTCTCGACGATATGCTGTATTTTCGCCCACTAACTTCTCGTTAACCTGACGAAGTGAGTCAATCTGACGCACAAATCCCTGCATTGTGGAACGAAGTGTACCAAGCTCACGCTCATACGCCTTAATCTTACGGTATGAGATATTACGCTCCGAACGAATCTTATCCATAAGTGAATCTGCAATATGACGCTGCTCTATAAGATTTGCATTAAGGGTATCGTTATCAAACTCAAGCTCATCCATATCCACTATAAGCATTCCATATTGACTAGCTAGGCTATCTCTATCACTCTTCATTGCTTCAAGTTCAGCAGCATCCTGACGCACGGATTGCCAATATAGAAATGTTACACCCGCAAGTACTACAAGTAGTATAATAACTGCAATTTTCAGCCCCTTTGTGGCTGAATTACTGTTGTTCGAGTCGTGGCTATCTTCGTAGCCATAGTTGTCATTCTCTTGGTATTCCATTTTTTGTATTCTTTAGTTTAAGACTAGTAATATTTACTTCAAAGGTAATAAGAATAATACAAAGTACCAAATTTCTAACTCTGTGGTAAAGAGAAGAGAACTTTGGGTGGTTCTGCACTCTGAAAAAGTGAATTTACAATAATTATGCCTTTTTCTTCCTACCGAAACCTTTACGTGGCTCGGTTGGGGTAGTATTCGCCATAATCTCCCGACACTGCTGCTCATCTATTGCCTCGGCATCAACGCCCTTTGCAATCTTGTAGTTTTTGCCTTCGCACGCAATATATGGACCAAATCTACCACGTAGAACCTCTGCTCCAATAGCATCGAAACGAGCTATAAGTTTATTAGCCTCTTCAGTACGCTTCTCCAGAATTAGCTCTACGGCTCGCTGAAAGGTAATAGTAAGTGGATCCTCTCCACTGCTCTTTTTTATTGAGGTAAACTTGCCCCCGTGTTTAATATACGGGCCAAACGGACCTGCTCCAATCACAACATCTCCCCCCTCGAATTCACCAAGATTACGAGGAAGTGCAAATAACTTTAAAGCCTCCTCCAAAGTGATCGTTTCGATAAGTTGACCACTCTGTAACTTTGCGAATTTCTTGTCGGTAGCCTCTCCAATTTGAACCATCGGGCCATATCTCCCTACACGTGCTATAACCAGCTTTCCACTATTGGGATCAACACCTATTTCACGCTCAGTACTGACATATTGGTCGCTTTGACCTGCCTCCTCAATACTCTTGTGGAACGGTGCATAGAAATCGGCTATCATCTCTTGCCATTGAACCTCACCAGCTGCAATCTCATCAAACTCCTTCTCAACATTAGCCGTGAACGAATAGTCCAACACATTACTAAAGGCGTTTTGTAGGTAGTCAGTCACTACCATTCCTATATCAGTAGGGAATAGTTTTTTAGTCTCTGTTCCCACATTCTCACTCTTTATATCACTCTTTAGCTCACCCTTGATAAGAGTTAGCACTTCATAGTCACGCTTCACGCCACTACGAGTATCCTTAGCGACATAACCTCGGTTGATAACCGTTGTAATAGTCGGAGCGTAGGTAGATGGACGTCCAATACCCAGCTCCTCTAACTTCTTAACAAGTGATGCCTCGGAATATCTCGAGGTAGCTTGTGTGAATCGCTGTGTTGCGCTAATAATATTAGAGTTGAGCGGTTGTCCTTCTGTGAGTTGTGGTAGCAGTGATTCATTCTCTTCGTTTTCGATACTATCATTATCGTGACCCTCAAGATATAATCTCAAAAAGCCATCAAATACTACCACCTCACCAACTGCTACAAACTTCTCTACATTAGTCTTACCACCCTGCTCAATGGCAATGGTAATAGTTGTCTTTTCAAGCTCTGCGTCACTCATCTGTGAGGCGACAGTACGCTTCCAAATAAGCTCATAGAGTCGTTTTTCGTCACGAGTTGAACCTGCAGATTGGTTATTAAAGTATGTGGGACGAATAGCCTCGTGTGCCTCCTGTGCGCCCTTACTCTTTGTTGAGTAGGTTCGTGTCTTACTGTATTGTGCCCCAAATTGCGCCTCTATTTCACCCTTACTTGCCCCTATGGCTAGCTTTGAAAGGTTAACAGAGTCGGTACGCATATAGGTAATATGTCCAGCTTCATAGAGTCGCTGGGCTGTACTCATAGTCTGTGCAACAGAGAGTCCTAACTTTCGTGATGCCTCCTGCTGGAGTGTAGAGGTTGTGAACGGAGCTGCTGGTGATCTCTTAAGTGGGGTCTTAGTTACAGCCTCGACGCTATAATTTGCCTCTCTAAGCGACTCGACAAAGGCTAGTGCCTCTGCTTTACTGTGTAGTCTATTTTTCAACTCCGCCTTAAATACCCTTCCATCAGCTGAACTAAACTCACCTACAACCCTCCAATACTCCTGTGGCTTGAATGCCATAATTTCACGCTCACGTTCCACTATCAGACGTACGGTTACCGATTGTACCCTACCAGCCGATAGCTGTGGCTTAATCTTACGCCATAGCAGTGGCGAGAGTTCAAACCCTACAAGTCTATCGAGTACACGCCTTGCCTGCTGGGCATCTACTAGATTTTTATCAATGGCACGAGGATTCTCAACCGCACTCTTTATTGCAGAGGGGGTAATCTCGTGAAAGACTATTCTTCGAGTATTGTTATGGCTAAGCCCAAGTGATTCGTACAAGTGCCAAGCTATTGCCTCACCCTCACGATCCTCATCGGACGCTAGCCAGACCATATCTGCAACCTTTACAGCTTTTTTCAGCGAAGATACCACCTTCTTCTTATCCTCACTAACTTCATACGATGGTATAAATCCACCCTCAATATCAATAGCACCTGCTCCCTTTGGTAAGTCTCGAATATGTCCATAACTTGAAAGAACAGTATACTCGCTTCCAAGAATCTTCTCGATAGTCTTTGCCTTAGCAGGTGACTCAACAATTACTAAATTATTCATAATCTATCTCTATTGACTTCAAATAGAGAACCGAATCAGAGCTTTACAGCCTCGTCATCGGTTCCCTTAATTCTATTATATGTTCTTACTTTATGAGTGTATAAATCACAGTTATTTTAGGTGCATACTCAAGGGATTCGCTACCACCTACAACTGTTTCATTGTAGTGTAATCTCTCGCTCCAAGATGGTAGCATCTCGACAGTTGGTCGATAGTTACCATTAGAGCTATATTGCTCGCCATCTGGCTTCGATAGCAAGTACTGAACCTTAGATGTAATATCTTGTTGGTAGGTTAGTGTAGATCGATTAAGTAGCCCCCCTAAGTCACTAGTGTATGATGAACCAGCCTCGGCAGCCGACTCTTCGAGCAGGGGAGTGTACTCCTTCAAGAAGTCAAGCTCCTGAAAGTCATAGTAAAGTCCTATTTGCTCTGCTGCAATATTTATCTGCTCAAGCGATATTTCACTCTCAGTGGTGAGCTGTGGCATTAGTGTCCATTCCAAGGTGGCTTTATGCACAGCTACTGAGCTATATCCCTGATCTAGTGCGCCTTGCCTTAATTCATCGATAAGCATAGTATCTATCTCCACCTGTGCTCCGACACCCCCTAGTCCTTGGAGTAAAACCCTAGAGGTCGCTTGGTTCGGGTTATTAATATCGCTGAGATCTACTCCTCCAACAGAAGGATCTGCTGTTGTATAGTCGTGCGAAATTGTCGTAAAGCGGTTACCTACTTCTGGCGAACCTGTAAAGTAGAACTCCAGATAAGTTGTATCAGCCTCTATATCGCCATCCGCCTCATTGTGATAGTACAGCTCCATCATACTTCCCGATAGGGCAAGTTGGCGAATGATTCCTCGCTGGTTGAGTGACGGTTCATTATTACACTTAAAGTAAAATCCATTGAACGTGTCGGTAAATACTGTATCGATAAAGTATGGATTTGAAGAGTCATCAGGATCGTTGAGTAGCAGTTTAGAGTAAAAGCTGCTTGGTAACCATAGATCCACTACTGCATCGCCGCCACTAAGATCAAACTCCACGAGTGGAGTCGGGTCATAGTACCCTGTCATATCAAAGTTCGAGTAGTAGGTCTCATCGGGTCTAAGTGGTAGATTTTTGACCTCGTGCACAGAGATCTGCATATTATACGAGGTGTCGCCTTCGCTACCTACAAAGTACAGTGACAGTAGCATAGAGTCGAGTGTAGGATTCTTACCAAATAGCTTTGTTGGGTCAGCAAATGATTCTGTGTATGGGAAGAACGTACCTACACCAGCTGCATTAGTGCGCCCAAATAGTTTACTTTGGATTGAACCTAATAGCACACTAACACTATTATCACTCTGGATTGAGTCGAGTGCGATAGTAGAGGTTTTCACCTTAAGCGATCTATCCACAAAGGTATTTTGCTCCTGAGATGGTGGCACAAAGCCGTTACCAAGTAGCTCATTAGAGTCTACACAGCTAGTGGCTATACATAGCGCAATGGTAAGTGCCAACGCACTACTTCTTCTTATACATTTGAACATAACTGATCTACTTTGATAGTATTTCTTCGTAAAATGGTTTATAGATAGCCGCAAGATCACCTTCGGTGGTATCAGGACTCTCTAGTACTGGAACTCCAATTCCTCTAGCATATGTAACGAGTTCTTCATCTACATTATTGCCACATATCACAATACCATCAGCATTATTCATCGCTAATTTCATAAGATTCTGATATGTTGGATCTTCAATAATTCCAAGCTCTGTTAACTTAATGCTCTCTTTCTTTAGTTTAGCCGCAAGTGTTTCGTCTAGCGAACCCTCAAAGTTATCATCAAATAGCGAAACCACTATCTTTGACTTCGCAAAAATAGGGTCATTCTTATATACCTTCTTTAGATAGATAGGGGTAAGTGCAGAGATCCATCCGTGGGTATGAACGATGTTTGGTGCCCAACGTAGCTTCTTTACTGTCTCAATAGTTCCACGAGAGAAGAATAGTGCTCTTTGGTCATTATCCTCCAACATTGCACCTGCATCATCCGTGAAAATTGCCTTGCGTGAGAAGTACTCAGTATTGTCAATAAAGTACACCTGAAGGCGTGCTCCAGTGATTGATGCAACCTTGATGATAAGCTGGTGATCGCTCTGTGCGATAATAAGGTTCATTCCCGATAGGCGGATTACCTCGTGAAGTTGTCCTCTACGTTCATTGATAACGCCATACTTAGGCATAAAGATACGTACCTGCATACCGCTCTCTTGAATCTGCTGAGGTAGGTATCTGCTCATTGCACCCTCCTTACAATTCTCGGTATATGGCTCAACTTGTGAACAGACATAAAGAATATTTGCGCTCATTAATCTCGTCTAAAGTGGTTAATTATGGTTTATTGTCTCTACGGTTTTATATGCCTACTCTTAGGCATATAATCTGCAAAGGTAGCAATTTTTATGTACATATTAAAATTTTAAGCCAACTATTCTAGAATTTAAGAACTCTACTTTAATAACACTTAATCAGAGCAGAAGAGATCTCCTATTGCCTTTACGAGGTAACTCTATTTTAAATCGTACTATCAATAATTAATGAAAATGCCTCGCCCATTGTAAGGCCAATAGCAGCCCACTGCTGAGGTATGATACTCTGTGCCGACATACCCGGAGTACCATTAACCTCAATAAAGTACGGCACACCATCCCTGATGATATAGTCTATGCGGATAACACCCCTGCAATTTAGCTCTCGATAGGCAGTTATTGTTGCCTGTGAGACTCTCTGGGCAATCTCATCTGGGATTCGAGCAGGAGTAATCTCTTGGGTCAATCCCTCAGTGTACTTCGCCTCGTAGTCAAAAAAATCATTAGTTGTCACCAGCTCGGTTATAGGCAGAATATACTCCTTTGAAGAGCAAATCATTACCCCCTGTGAAACTTCTACGCCCTCGATAAACTCCTCACACATAACCTCCGAATTTTCACTAAAAGCACAATCCAATGCTCTTTGAAACTCATCCCGACTCCTTACCTTACTCACTCCAAAACTACTGCCACTCTGTGTAGGTTTCACAAAAAATGGAAGTCCTAGAATAGTTATAATTTCTTCGAGGTCAATATTGTCGCCCTTACGTAATGTCACCTCCTTTGCCAAGTTAATACCTCTGGTATCACGCAAAGCTCGCTTACATAACTTCTTATCAAATGTAATTGCCATTATCCCCGAATTAGAGGTAGAGTATGGAATATTCATCAGCTCAAAGTAACCCTGAAGCGGACCATTTTCACCCGGAGTGCCGTGAACCATTATGAGTGCATAGTCAAACTTACCGAGTGTTGGGGTACTAAAATCTCCTAGATCTACCTCCTCACCGTTACAGTGCCAGTTCGATGAGCTAACCTCAACAATATTACCTTGATACCTATCTTTGGGTAGGGATTCTAAAACTTGTTTGGCACTGCGGCGAGAAACCTCCGCCTCGGAACTATCACCACCTGCCACTATTGCCACATTTAACCTCTTTGCTATCATACTTCAATTACTCTGATTAATTAGTCTATATACTACAAATATAAAAAAATTAATTATCTTTATCATCAAAATTTATTAAATAGTATGAATACACGAGTAACTGAATTATTAGGTATAAAGTATCCGATATTATCGGGAGGTATGGTATGGTGTAGCGGTTGGAGGCTCGCATCAGAGGTTTCACTCTGTGGAGGGCTTGGACTCATTGGAGCAGGATCAATGCACCCAGAGGTGCTCGAAGAACATATAGTAAAGTGCAGAGAAGCAGTTGGAGATCTACCCTTTGGTGTAAACATTCCACTGTTTTACCCCGAGTTAGAACGTATTATGCAGATAGTCGAACAGTATAGTGTACCTGTGGTGGTAACATCGGGTGGCTCGCCTGCTCTCTATACTCAGAGGCTCAAGGCTAGCGGTGCTAAGGTCTTACACGTGGTAGCATCGACAAAATTTGCACAGAAGGCAGAATCGGCTGGCGTTGATGGGATTATCTGCGAGGGATTTGAAGCTGGCGGACATAATGGCAGGGACGAAACCACCACAATGGTGCTCACACCGCTAGTTGTTGCATCAACCTCACTACCAGTTATCGCTGCGGGTGGTATTGCCACAGGCGAACAATTTGCAGCAGCTGTGGCACTTGGTGCCGAGGGCATACAAATTGGGTCTCGATTTGCTCTAAGTCTAGAGAGTTCTGCTAGCGATATATTCAAGGATAGATGCTACGGCTTACCCGAAGGCGATACAATGCTAACCCTGAAAGAATTATCACCTGTACGACTCGTCAAAAACAGTTTCTTCAGTAGCGTTCAAGAGCTATATAGTAGAGGTACCACCAAGGAGGAACTCAGTGAGCTATTGGGCAGAGGAAGGGCTAAACTTGCTATCTTTGAGGGAGATATAGATAATGGTGAGGTAGAGATTGGACAAGTAGCATCACTTATCACCTCAAAGCAAAGCGTAAGGGAGATAGTAGATGAAATATTAGAGAGTTACAAGAGATGTCTGGAGCGTTTAGTGAATTTGGATTAATTGAGTCAATCAAGACTAAATTTTCACCCCTAACCCCTAGTCATATTGAGGGAATAGGGGATGACTGTGCCGTTATTCCTACTGGCAGCAATAGAGCAACGGTAATAACAACGGATATGTTGGTCGAGGGGGTACATTTCATAGCTGAGATTGACCCTTACGAACTAGGCATTAGATCAGTGCAGGTGAATATTAGTGATGTGGCATCAATGGGGGCAAAACCCACTGCAATACTTCTGAGCATTGCAGTACCTCAGTGGGTAGATGGTCAGTGGTGTGAGAGATTTTTCGATGGAATACATAGCTGTGGAGTACCGCTGATCGGAGGGGATACAACTCGCTCATCTGGTGGTTTAACAATCTCAATAACTGCACTAGGTGATGTATCGCTTGAGAATATCAAGCGGCGTAGTGGAGCTAAGGTAGGTGACATATTACTGGTAAGTGGTAGGCTAGGGGGTTCTGCTGCCTCGAATTACTGTTCTGCTGTCAAAGCGCAGGTCGAAGAGGGTGTATGGCTAGGGCAAAGAATAGAAGTAGGGGCAATGATGGATATTTCGGATGGGTTGGCTGGAGATATACGCCACATTCTGCGACAAAGTGGGGTAGGTGCAATCATAGAGCTTGACTTAATACCAATTGATAGAGATGCAACACTCGAAGAATCACTCTCTGGTGGCGAGGACTATAAGTTGTTGCTGACCGCTAGAGCCGATAGAGTAGAGTCGCTTATCAGTGACTATCATACACACTTTGGCGAAAGGTTATATGTCATTGGCACTATAATAGAGGGTGGTGAACTGTCGTTTACTAACAAAAAGTGTGCGGTAGAATATAGTAGTGGAGGGTTTACCCATTTTTAACTTACATAGAAAAAGAGATGAATAGTAGTATTGAAATTAGTGGCGTCGAGGAACTAGCACTAGCGGCGCAGTGGCTTGAAGAGCAGATAAAGAGTAGTGGTATGAGCGTAATTGCGCTCTATGGTGCAATGGGAGCTGGCAAGACTACTCTTGTCGGAGAGATTTGCCGTAGGAGTGGCGCATCTGAGGGTATATCTAGCCCTACATTCTCGATTGTCAACAGATATAAAAGTAGTGATGGAAAGGAGATATTCCACTTTGACTGTTATAGGTTCGAGGATGAGCGTGAGGCACTAGATATAGGTATTTTTGAGTACTTTGACAGTGGTAATCTATGCTTTGTTGAGTGGCCTGAGAAGATTGAAGGCGTACTTTCTCAGTGTGATGTCCTATCAATCTCAATCGAGGCACTCTCACCAACTGCTCGTCGCTTCTCACTACGATAAGCATATAAATAGTTAGAGTTCGGTAACTAAATATATTTTTAGTGGTGCGGAGAGTTTTGCAAAGAGTGGAACGATAAGGAAGTGGGGAAGATACATTGACACAGCAAGATGGTTGGGGTGGTCACCCCAACCATCTTGTTTTTTGATTTTGGATTCGTTCGCCT
>CAYJLU010000052.1:0-11218 GCA_964371395.1 uncultured Rikenellaceae bacterium
ACATAAGTTTTGCAATGGTCTCTAAGAGAGAAAAGTTGGGTGGAATTTCCCGCTGCCCATTTTACAGACACACTATCTAATCGCTGTGCGAATTGCCACAAGTCTTTGAAGTAACTCCTCCATATCCGATAATTTCAACATATTTGCACCATCCGAAAGAGCTTTACTTGGTTCGGGGTGTGTCTCAATAAATATACCATCAACTCCTACTGCGATTCCTGCCTTTGCAATTGTAGAGATCATAGCAGGAACACCCCCTGTAACGCCAGATGCGCTGTTTGGTTGTTGGAGTGAATGAGTAACATCAAGCACGGCCAAGTGCCCCGTTTTTTGCATTGTAGGAATACCTCTAAAATCAACAACTAAATCACCGTAACCAAAGGTTGTACCTCTCTCGGTGAGCATTACATTATTATTTCCTGCATCAACTATCTTCTGTGCAGCAAAAGCCATTGACTCTGGCGAGAGGAATTGACCTTTCTTTATGTTCACCCACTTACCCGTAGCTGCGGCAGCTTGTAGAAGGTCAGTCTGACGACATAAAAAAGCGGGAATCTGGAGTACATCAACGTATTTTGCCGCCATCTCTGCCTCGGCGGCTGTATGAATATCTGTAACCACTGGTACGCCAAATTCCGTGCGTACACGTGCCAGCACCTCCAGTGCCTCAATATCGCCTATTCCCGTAAATGAATCAACTCTTGAACGGTTAGCCTTACGATACGAACCTTTGAATATATATGGTATACCGAGTCGTTTGGTAATCTCACATAGTGTCCCTGCAATATCAAGTGCCATTTGCTCGCCTTCTATTGCGCAAGGACCTGCTAGTAAAAAAAAGTTGTCGCTCGACTGTAAGTAATCTCTTCTCATCGCTTTATACTATAAATGTTTATGTGTTATTTTATTACTTAAAGAATTTTACATCCTTGATTTCATCAGGCAAATATTGTTGCTCAACCTGTGAATTTGGGTAGTTATGTGGGTAAAGATAACCCTTGCCATAGCCCTCATCCTTCATTAGTTTAGTTGGTGCATTGCGTAAGTGTAGAGGGACTGGACGATAGCCGTCACTCTCAACAAATTCCAGTGCTTGATTTATTGCTATGTACGCTCGATTACTTTTCGCACTTTGAGCTAGATAAATCGTACACTCAGCAAGCGGTATTCTAGCCTCAGGCATACCGAGATTATGCACTGCCTCGAATGTTGCGTTGGCAAGTAATAGTGCATTGGGATTTGCAAGCCCTATATCCTCGGCCGATAGTATCAGTAACCTTCGAGCAATAAACCTAGGCTCTTCGCCACCGTGTAGCATCCTTGCTAAGTAGTAGAGTGCGGCATCAACATCTGATCCTCTCACCGATTTAATAAATGCAGAGATAGTATCATAGTGCTGTTCACCACCCTTATCATACTGCGCAACGTTCTGCTGAAGTGCCTCACCAACACTCCTATCATCAATAACTATATCAGAGGTAGAGGTTGAACTAAGAGTATCTAATATGTTGAGTAATTTTCGAGCATCGCCATTCGAGAATGCTAATAGTGCCTTAGTCTCACGTACCTCAACATTACGACAACTCAATAATTTATCGCTCGATATTGCCCTATCCAACAACTCCAATAAGTCGCTATTAGACAGCGAACTAAGGGTATATACATTACAGCGTGAGAGCAACGGGCGTATTACCTCGAATGATGGATTTTCGGTCGTTGCCCCAATAAGTACAACAGTACCTTGTTCCACTGCGGCTAGTAGTGAATCCTGTTGGCTCTTATTAAAGCGATGTATCTCGTCTATGAATAGTATGGGTGAACGCCCACCTGATAGTAGCCTTGAACCCTTTGCCTTTTCGATCACCTCTCGAACTTCTTTAACTCCAGAGTTAATGGCCGAGAGTGTAAAGAACTCTCTACCTGCGCTATGCGAAATAATATTTGCAAGAGTAGTCTTTCCTACTCCGGGCGGTCCCCATAGTATCATCGAGGGTACAACTCCACTATCGAAAAACTTACGCAACACATCTATAACGCCACGCTGTCCTACATACTCTTGGAGAGTTGTCGGGCGCATTCTTTGTGCTAGTGGGCTATATTCTGTGGTCATTATTGTTATAATTTAGTTGCAAAAGTAATCAAAAAAGAATATTTTTGCTAATTATATGAAGACAAAAGAATTAATTATACTACTTATCCTGTCACTAATACCGCTAGGTGCGAACCCTCAAAGTTCTAATACAGCGCACAACAAGGAACTTTCCCAAAGAATACAGAATACTCTAGGGAGATACCCTAAGATGTTTATGCACTACAAAGATATGACTGTCTCGAAAGTGCAACTCATCAAGGCAAATCTATCTGAGGATTCAAAACACTTAGAGTTACACTTAAATAAGAATGTAACATATATAACCATTCGAGAGAGGTTGCTTGAGGAGTGGGAGGAGATGGTACTAGATACACTCTCTAGATATATGAGACGAAATTTCGATAGTCTTGAGGTTAACTTTCTGTATAATGATATACCGCTCGAAAATTTCGTACCCAACATCTTTCGCAAGAAAATCGACCACGATACAAAGCGAAATGGTAGAGCATATCGTGGAGTTCCACTACTTAGCCAAGAACATACCAGCCAATATAACAAAGGGCTTTTAAATGCCCATATTGCGCTATGGCCTAGCCACGGGTGGTACTTTGAGGCACACCAAGACTCAATTTGTTGGCAGTTTCAACGTCCTGCACTATTCCAAACCATCGAAGATTTACACACCTTTCAGTATGTGGAGAGATACCTCGCTCCGATGATAGAGAATGCAGGTGGAGTGGTAATATCGCCTCGTGAACGCTCAACTCAACGACGTGAAATAGTAATAGATAACTCAGATGCAAAGATAATTAGTGGTAAGTGGAGTGTAAAAGAGGGAGGGTATAACCATATAAAGAAGCTAAACAACCAAAATCCTCATATTGCTGGTTCATACCTACTTACAGAGAGTGGTGGCGAGATAGAGTACTCTACTAAAATCACAAAGGCAGATAGATATGGTGTGACACTTTGTTATAAATCACTCCCTAAGAGTAGTAAGAGTGTAAGGGTTGATGTTGAGCATAGTGGCGGAAAGACAACACTACTGCTAAATCAACAAATGGGAGGCTCTATGTGGATATACCTCGGCGAGTGGGAGTTCGACACAACAGCTACTGTTAGAATTAGCGGTGAGGGTATTATCTCTGCCGATGCAGTTCGCTTTGGGGGTGGAATGGGCACTGTTGAGCGAGGCGGTTCGACAAGTGGGATGCCTCGTTGGAGCGAAGCTGCTAGATACTACTTACAGTTTAGTGGTGTTCCCAACCAGATATATGAAATCGGAGAGAAAGAGGCTAAGGAACAACCCAAGGAGAAGAATCAGAAGAGAGATAGCCTTGATTATATTGACGATTATAAGAGTCGTGGGATGTGGGCAAATTGGCTTATCGAAGAGCGTAATATTCCCTTAGACCTCGCCATAGCAGTACACTCAAATGCAGGTATTGTCGACACTACATTTGGAACTCTGACTATTCACTATACTGATGCGGGTAAAGGAAAGTTACGAGATGGAGCCAGCAAATTCACCTCACGTGAATTAAGCGATATGGTTCAGAGTCAAATCGTGCGAAATATTCGTGCACGTCATTTCGATACGTGGACAAATCGTTCGCTATTCGACAGGCAGTACGCAGAGGTTTCTCGCCCAATTATCCCATCTCTAATTATCGAGATGTTCTCTCACCAGAATAAAAATGATATGGAATTAGCTCTTACCCCCCAATTTAGGTTTCAGATGGCACGATCTATCTATATTGGAGTGGTAAAGTATCTAGCACAGCGGTACAATCGCAGTTATGTTATTCAACCTCTACCACTCGCTTCATTCGATATGTCACTAAGTGATTCGGGAGTCAAACTCTTGTGGACACCCACCACAGATAGCCTTGAGCGAACTGCAACTGCCGACTACTATCGAATCTACCAAAGAGAGGGCTTAAATGGTGAATTTATGCCGATTGCAACCACCAATAATTGTTACTATGATATTGAGATTGCTCAGGATTCAATAATTCGTAGCTATCGAGTAACGGCAGTAAATTATGGTGGAGAGAGTTTTGTGAGCGAGACACTCAGTTGTGGATTTACCTCAGAGCTTGACTTTATAGATGTTGTACAGAATGAGTGTAAGGTATTCGACAAAGACACACCATACATACACGATTATAGCTATGTGGGCGAGGTGTACGATAATGACCCTAAATCGGAGTTTATCGACAATAGGAATCCCGGCTGGGGAGCTTCATATAGTAATTTTCAGGGGGTTGGACGTAGTGGTGAAACTCTCGATAACACCCTAAGTAGAGGAGTCGAGATAATCGAAAGTGGTGGCAGTTATATCAGTCGTGGTAGTGGATATAACCATTGGGCACCAATAAAGATGGCACTTTAAGGGCTTAAAAATTGGAAAATTGAAAAAAATGAGTAACTTTGTGAATACAAACTTTATTTCAGAAAATCAAAATTAGCAATATAATATAAACTCAAATGAAAAGAGCAGAAATCGTTACCGAAAAGGGTACAATGATAGTCGAACTATTCGAGAATGAAACACCAAAAACAGTTGCAAACTTTGTTAACCTTGCCACTCACGGCTTCTATGATGGACTTACATTTCACCGTGTAATTCCTGACTTTGTGATTCAGGGCGGATGCCCTAATGGTATTGGCACAGGTGGCCCGGGTTGGACTATTGAGTGCGAAACAGAGGCTGAACGTCAGCACCACGACCGAGGAGTACTATCTATGGCTCACGCAGGACGCAATACTGGTGGCTCTCAATTCTTTATCTGCCACAGTCGCAATAACACTTCGCACCTAGATGGAGTACACACCTGCTTTGGGCAAGTAATTGAAGGCGTAGATACTATCGACGATATACGTGCAGGCGATAAAATCGAAACTATTAAAATACTAAATGACTAATATACACAACCAACTTTTATACACTTTAAACGAGAATTAATTATGGATTTTGAAGCAATTGTACACCTGGTACTTCCAGTAGTAAAGGGCGAGGGGCAACGTGGCGAATGGACAAAACAAGAGGTAGTGTTTGAACTTCCTCAGGATCAATATGGTCGTAAGATATGTGTCGGATTCTGGAACGATAAAGCTCCCGCTGCAGCTGCACTACGTGTAGGTGAAAGGGTGGCAATTAGCGTTAATATAGAGAGCCGAGAACGTAACGGACGATGGTTTACCGAAATTCGAGGATGGCGACTGACTGTAATTCACCCTAATGCTGGAGCTGAGGGTGGCTATGGTATGCCTCCACAGGGTTATGGTGCCCCGCAAGGATATGGTGCTCCACAGGGATATGGCGCGCCGCAAGGTTATGGTGCTCCACAAGGATATGGTGCCCCTCAGGGTTATGGCGCCCCACAACAGCAATATGCACCCCCTACCCCTACCCCACCGCCTGCTCCTGCACCTGCTCCAGTAGCAACTCCAGAGGCAGATGACCTTCCGTTCTAAACAACGGATAAAAAAGTAATATAAACACTAGATGGGGGTATAAACTTAATAGATTAAGTTTTATATCCCTATTTTGCAAAAACATTAATGAAGAGATGAAAATTTTTAAACTAAAAGCAGCTTTAGTAGCAGTAACTCTACTAGGAGCATTTTATATATCGCATAACGCCTTTGCACAACAACCAACCCTGAGAATTCCACTTTCATCAGGCTCATCAAACAACGGTAGTGCTAGTGCTGTTATCCAGAATATCAATAGTGAGTTCGACCAAGTGTACAATGATGCTGTTGGTCTACTCATTGACGTTCACT
The DNA here is from genome assembly GCA_964371395.1 of uncultured Rikenellaceae bacterium. Classification (GTDB taxonomy): domain Bacteria; phylum Bacteroidota; class Bacteroidia; order Bacteroidales; family Rikenellaceae; genus Mucinivorans. Next base: position 5,885 of record CAYJLU010000052.1, read on the forward strand.
TTGAGGTAAAAGGCCTAAAGGGAGTACCTTCTCAATGCGTAGCATTCTTTTACTGGGATAGTAGCAAGGAGGCATTAAATGATTACGACGATAGCTATCGATCAGGCAATGGTAAGATAGCAACATCGGATAACTTCACACCAAACTATGACAATACAGTATTTAATTCATTTAAACTGTTTTTGCCGTATGAACAACTACACCTCGCAGAGGGAGTTCACGAACTTTGTTATACAGTAGCAATCTTTGATGCCGATGGCAAACAGATAACCACAAGTAACTACATTCCCTTTACTCTAACTCAGAATTAGTTTAGTTAAAACACAATCACCCCTAAAACATTTTAAGAAAACTATGAAAACAAAATTACTCTTTATCATTGCTCTAGGTTTCCTATCAGCGAATATCTCAGCACATCAACTAGTAGTACCAGAGGTAACTACCACACAGAGCGAGGCTAGCAGCTCTGCCTACGTTAGCAGTATTACCACTATACATAACCAAAAAAACAGTAAAGGAGAGTTTGGCGTAACCATTAAAGTTACATTCACCGTAGAGAATATGATTGGGCGCAAGGGCTATTGCGGCGCATTCTTCTACTTTCAAGGGGCACAGCAAATGCTAAAAGACTATGACAACAACTACGCATCGTCGAATGGGCAGGTAGCTGTAACCGGTAGCTTTGTGCCAAATTATTCGGCGACTGAGTTTACGGATTTTGAACTATTTATACCTTATTCACAACTTCACCTAGGCAGTGGAAAGCACAACGTCTGTTTTGCTGTTTCGATATTCGATGGAACTAGGCAGTTATGTGTATCTCAATTCGTGAATATGCAGATTACCAACTAATTAAATCAAGCATAAAGTTAACTATAAATCTATAAATTACACTCTTGTGTTATAAAATTTTAAATAGAAATGACAAACATTAAATTATTCTATATTCCACTTCTTGTTACACTCATATTTTGCTCTATGAGTAGCTGCAAGAAGAAGGATAACCCAACCATAGATATTCCTATTACCGCTGTAACAAATATCACGGAGATTTCAAATCAGGGAGACGACGTAGATATAACGATCACCTGTGAAGGAGCGTGGAAGATCGAAATGCCTGACGATTTAAGCTGGTTATCAGCATCTAAGAGCAGTGGTAGTGGTAATGATATAGTTACTCTAAGCTTTGAGGCTAACACTAAAGAATCATCACGAAGTATTGATGTAAAGGTTAGTACTGTAAGCGATTTTGAGATAGTAACTATTACTCAACTCGCTTTTGGGGTGTCATTACCTGACGATATAATCGTATTCAAGGATGAGAACTTTAAAAAAGCATTACTTATAGAATACAATTCTGAATATGTTAAGAGCAAAGAGGATATATTTGAAGGGGGTCATCACATTCCTAATAAGATTGATGCAAATGATGATGGTGAAATTTCGTACAAAGAGGCCTCAGAGGTAGAGCGAATATTCATCTCTCAATCCTACGAAGATGAAATATTGAATATTGATGAGATCGAATACTTTAACAATATACAGAGTTTTGAGATTATGAATACAAATGTTGGTGTAGTGGATTTTGCCAATAACAGTAAACTCCACACACTGAAATTACAAAATAATTCGCTAACTGAGATAAAAAATATTGATCACCTCACCGATCTAGAGTATCTAGATATTTCTAGAAATCATATCTCAGAAATTGATATAACTGGCTTTAAGAAGATGGCGTATTTTAGTGCAGAATATCAATTTACTGCTATAACTTACGATTTAATGGATATCTTTGTTACTTGTACTGAAGAACAATTTTCAAACGAGGTCATACAAGCTGGATATGGAGTTTATCCAGTTGTTGATGGCGAGCCTGTTATTGAACAAGGTAATATTGAATTTCAAGATGAAGTATTTAAAAATCTCTTATTAGCCGATAAAGGAATTAATATCAATAACGATAACGAGATCTCATATATGGAGGCTTATTGTTTTAACAGTTCACTACGTTATAATAATCCTGATAATCAACTGACTAATCTTAACGAATTAAAGTACTTTAAGAATATAAACCATATTACATTAGATTTTCAGGGTATTACAGAAATTGATGTATCATCGTGTACTAAATTGAAAAGTTTACAAATAACTAACAGTAAAATAGAGAAAATTGACCTTAGTCGCTTAGAGAACCTAACAAGCCTGTCTCTCTATAGCAACAACCTTAATTCACTCAATCTTAGTAATAATACTAATATAACTCTTCTCAGTATAGGTGAAAATAGTATTTCAAGCATAGAGATTGGACACTTAACTAAACTATCAGAGCTATATATATATACAAATCATATCTCTAGCCTTGATATTTCATCGTTTACAAATTTAATTAAGGGTAAAGTGTTTGTAGGTAATCAAAAAAATGTTGATGGTGATCTGATCAATGTTGAGGTTACTATGACTAGTGCTCAACAAGAACAAGGGTTGATAGACACTTCTTCACCTCTCAACTCTGGTGTTACAGTAAATATTAAGGAATAATTCGCTAGATAAGATAATAGCACAAGGGCTAGATTATATACCAATCTAGCCCTTGTTATGCATATATATTTTAGAAAATAGTATAAATTGTTCTGATATCTCGCAAAAAGTTTTAAATTTGTTCTCTCAAAATTAATCAACCAGACCACTATGTTATTTATCAATAGAGCTATAACCTCAGCACTGAACAGTAGACTCAAAGCAATCGAGAGGTTCAAGGAAGATCCACACGGTGTGCAGCATAAACAATTCAAATTGCTGTGCTCAAATAGGAATAGATATACTGACAATTTTGGACAGGTGGAGACCTATCAAAAGTTTGCAAACAACATTCCAATTGTGGACTATGAGGGGATCTCACCGTATATTGAACGGGTCTGTAATGGAGAGAAAGGAGTGCTATGGAGTGGAGATGAGCCAAGGTGGGCAGCAAAGAGTTCGGGTACTACCGCCTCGGTAAGCAAATATATCCCAATTAACAAAAGGTATTTAAACAACTCTCACTATCGAGGAGGCAAGGACTGTGTAGCTAATTTTGCTATGAACTTTCCGAACTCAAAGGCTTTCACTGGCAGCTCATTGACCCTTGGAGGTAGTGCGAAATTGGAACACGAGGGAGGATTACTCACTGGTGATCTATCGGCAATACTTATCGCCAACACTCCCCCACCATCCTCTTGGAAACGTGAACCTAAAACCTCAATTGCACTAATATCAGATTTCAACGCAAAAATTGAGGCAATATGTCGTTCGACTGTAAAGAAGAATATCACTTCGTTTGCTGGGGTTCCATCGTGGAATTTGGTATTGATGCAAAAGGTACTGGAGTACACGGGTAAGAGTTCTATTCACGAGGTTTGGCCAAATATGAGCCTATTTATACACGGTGGTATAGCCTTTACACCCTATTATGAACAGTACAAAAAGATTTTCACCTCCCCTGATATGAAATATATGGAGACCTATAACGCATCAGAGGGTTTCTTTGCGTTACAGGACGATCCTAGCGATAGCTCAATGTTGCTTATGCTTGACTATGAGATATTCTATGAATTTCTGCCTATGTCAACACTCAACGACCACTCTACAATAGTACCACTAGAGGGAGTGCAGACAGGGGTAAACTATGCGATGATTATTACTACTTCAAATGGATTGTGGCGATATATGATTGGTGACACTGTCGAATTTACCTCCACATCACCATACAAAATAAGGATTACTGGACGCACTAAAAGCTTCATTAATGCTTTTGGCGAGGAGATAATTGTCGACAATGCCGAAAAGGCGATAAAGGCGGCTTGCGATGCCACCTCTACCATCGTTAAGGAATACACGGCGGCTCCTATATTTATGGAAGGCAAGGAGAAGGGCGCACACGAATGGATTGTGGAGAGTGAAGTTGATATAGAGTACCAACCACTCTTTACCGAAGTACTAGATAATACCCTACGATCCGTCAACTCGGACTACGCAGCTAAGAGACACAATAATACAACACTAAACTCGCCTAGGGTGCACTTTGTAAAGGCTGGAACCTTTAGCCGTTGGATGCATAATCGTGGTAAGCTGGGTGGTCAAAACAAAGTTCCTAGACTCTCGAACAGCCGAGAATATGTTGAACAATTACTCAATCTAATGAACTAAAGGTGTACTATGAGAATAATTATACTTACCCTTTTCATACTATTTCCGATTGTATCCACAGCACAAGAGAGCTACGAATATCACACCTTTAATGCTTCAAATGGAATAGCAATGCCATACAGAAGTCTTACGCCAGAGTTATTAGATAAAGATACTTCGGCTCAACTGCCGCTGGTAATATTTCTTCACGGTGCAGGGGAGCGGGGTAATGATAATGAGCGACAACTAACCCACGGCTCACAAATGTTTCTCAATCCTCTAACGCAACTAAAGTTTCCTGCTTTTGTACTTTTTCCGCAGTGTCCCGAAGATAAATATTGGGCTTTTGACACTAGACCTAAGAGTTTTGATATGCAGAGACTTCCTCTACCCGAAGAGCCTAGCTCAATGATTGTAGCGGTCAAGGAGCTTATTGACACTTTCATTAAAGACCCTAATGTTAATGCTAGTAGGGTCTATGTCATTGGAATTTCAATGGGCGGTATGGCAACCTACGACTTGGTGTCAAGGTATCCAGAGGTTTTTGCCGCAGCCGTTCCTATTTGTGGTATTACAAAACCTGAGAGGCTTGAGGATATAAATAACGTAGATTTTTGGATATTTCACGGAGATGCAGATAATGTTGTACCGATTGAGGGTTCACGAGCGGCATTTAGAGCACTAAGTGATGCACAGCGGAAGAATAGTAATTTCCAAATTAATTATGTTGAATTTGCTGGATGTGGGCACGACAGTTGGACTCCTGCTTTCAATACTCCAGAACTTCTAACTTGGTTATTCGACCAACAAAAATAGATCAGATTTCTTGGGTTAGGGTATGTAGAGAATGTTGATGTAATTTTTGGTAGTTAATTCAATTATTCTTAAGATTGCCCTTATGAGACCATTGCAAAACTTATGTTTTGCTCCGCTATGAAGAGCGTTGATAGGTGGATGAGATTTTGAAGATGGCTCTAAGGGCTATGAATGGAGCATACTTAAAGTATGTGACTGAAAAAGTCATTTGAGTTATCTTTAAAATATCGCCGCCTTGCAACGATCTCCTTATCTCGCTTACTGCTAACCTCATCTCAGATTATCAATACAATTAAGCCCGATTAACTTTACTGTTGTTAATCGGGCTTAATTGTATTGATATTATTTTATAAC
>CAYJLU010000053.1:0-11193 GCA_964371395.1 uncultured Rikenellaceae bacterium
CGAACCGCCGTACGAGGTTTTGCAGACCTCTGCCTAGCCACTCGGCCAACCGACCAATACTTTACAGTCCACTTCTATTAGTCAAAAGCACTCTGAAGTGGACTGCAAATATAGAATAAAAAAAATTCTTATGCAAATTTTTATTTCAGGTATTTTTCTAACCAAGAGAAAAATTCACGATTCCAGACCAAAGCATTCTGTGCACCAAAGACCTGATGCGCCTCATCTTCAAAGACCACTAGACGTGAGTCAAGACCTTGAGCACGAGCAGCCGTAAATGCCTCCAAGCTCTGTGTATAAGGGATTCTATAATCCTTGGCACCCGTGATAATTAGTATTGGAGTATCCCAATTTTGCACGAAATGGTGTGGTGAGTTTGCATAAGAGCGTTGTGCTACTTTATTGTTCTTATCCCAGTATGGTCCACCGTAATCGTTATTTACAAACCATAGTTCTTCGGTTGAGCCGTACATAGAGGTAAAGTCGAAGATACCGCAATGAGAGATAAATGCTTTAAAACGTCCCTCGTGCTTACCTGCAATATAGTAAACTGAGTATCCACCATACGATGCACCCACGCAACCCATCTTATCTGCATCAACGTAGCTTTCCTTTGCCACATCGTCTATTGCGCTAAAGTAATCATCGATATTCTGCCCCGAGTAATCGCCCGAGATTTGGTCAAGCCATTCTTGCCCAAACGATGGAAGTCCTCGACGATTTGGAGCAACCACAACGTAGCCTTGGGCTGCCATCAACTGAAAATTCCATCTATAACTCCAGAATTGTGATACAGTTGATTGAGGTCCACCTTGACAGTATAGTAGAGCTGGATACTTCACTGAGCCATCAAGCACAGCCTTAGGTGGTGTCACTACCCATACTAACATCTGCTTATTATCTGTTGTCTTAACCCAACGTTTCTCGACTTTACCCATATCAATATTATCGTAGATATGTTTATTGATAGTGGTGAGTTGTGTAGATGCACCATCGCCAAGGTTTATGGCAAAGAGTTCAGGAGCCATCGATAGAGTAGACTTTGCAGCAATTACCCTCTCACCCACTATTGACAACGAAACATAGTCGTGAAGTCCTTCGGTGATAACTCTAATCTGTTTTGAATCAACCTCTGCACTACATAGTTGGATGGTTGCCTCTATTGGTGATAGGAAATAGACAGTCTTACTATCTTCACTCCACGTTAACTGCGTTGCATTGTAGTCGAACCCTTCATTAATGTACTCTTTCTTTCCGCTGGCAAGTTCAAGTACGAATAGTCTCTCCTTATCGCTTTCGTTGCCCGGGCGAGCCATACTCTGCCAAGCCATATAGCGACCATCTGGCGAGAATCGAGGATATTTATCATACCCGGGCATTCCCTCTGTAAGGTTTTTAGTTGTTTTCGACTCTATGTTATATAGGTATATATCTGTATTTGTTGATATTGAATACTGGTAGCCTGTAAGTTTGCGGCAGGTGTACGCCACTGACTTAGAGTCAGGCGTCCAACTAACCTCTCCATTTCCGTAGTATGGTGCTCCCGGTGAGTCAAACGGTTCACCTTCCATAATATCAACAGAGTTCTGCACCTTGCCGTTTATTAGTTCACCAACAAATATGTGGCTATACTTACCATCTTCCCATACATCCCAGTGTCTTGCCATAAGGTCATCATAGACCAGCGCATTACTCTTTGGCATATCACTGTATATTGCCGATGATGCTACGTCTTGAACCTGCACCTCAACTGCCATCCAAACTTTGCTCTGGTCTGGCGAGACCTCAAATCCACGAACGCCACCCTCTACATCACTTAGTTTGGCTAAGTTCTTACCATCAGGGGTAATAGAGTATATCTGTGAAGAGCCATCCTTTGATGATAGGAAGTATATCTGTGAACCATCTGTACTCCATCTTGGCTCGCCAACCGAGTAACTATAATCGGTAATCTGTACTGGATTTTCTCCGTTAGAGTCCATAATCCATAGTGCACCATAGCCTCGATTCTCCTCCACACTAAAGTAAGTTACAGTATAGAGCAATTTAGTGCCATCGGGAGATAACTCGCTGGCACCTAGCCTACCCATCTTTAACATCACCTCGGGAGTAAAGATACCGAGTTTAATTTGCTCTTGGCTTAGGGTTGTCATTGGAGTAAATTTCTGGCTAGTTGTCTCGCAATTTCCTCCGCTACAAGAGTTTAGCGTAGCAATACCTAGCGACGATAGTGCTAGTAGTAGTAGTTTTTTCATTGTTTTACTAATTGGTTAGGTTATTTTGTGTAATAGATGACGGTATTTAGGTAGGTTATTTATTGCGATTTGCTGCAAAGTGAGCAATTGCAATTAGTGAATCACGAATATCACTCTTGGGGTATTTCATAATTTTTTCGACAGCACTCACTATTATTCTATCCATTATCTGTTCTGCTAAGAGTACTCCGTTGTGCATTTCGACAAAATCCACAATCCTTTGCACTCTTCCAGCCCTCAGATCCTTAAGAATACGCTCGCCTCCAACCGATATTGCTGCAATAAGTGGCAATGTAATCTTCCTCTCCTTAATATCATTATAGGGGGTCTTTCCGCTATGGCTCTTGGGCATATAGTCGAGTATATCATCCTGAATTTGGAATGCGGCACCTACCGCTAGTGCAAACTCACGCATATCTGCTCTCTGCTCATCGCTACCTCCAACGCTCACCACCCCAACCTCTGCCGCTGCGGCAATTAATGAGGAGGTTTTTAGTTCCACCACCTCGAAGTACTCTTGCTCGGTTACCTTCAATCTCCGCACATTTTGGCTTTGACGTAACTCCCCTTCAACCAGTGACTCAATAGCATTAATTACTATATCTAATTCATCATATGCCTTCACCCTAGAGGCTAGCGATAGCCCACGAGAAAACATAAAGTCTCCGATTAGAACAGCGGAGCGTGAACGCATCAGCGTAGAGAGTGTTAGTTGATTATGGCGAGTATATGCCTCGTCAATAACATCGTCGTGTGTTAGAGTAGCCGAGTGCACAAGCTCAACAGTTGCAGCCATATTAATAGTTTTGGCTGTAACTTGTTCACTGCATAACCTTGCAGCAAGTAAAGTAACTATGGGTCTGAGGAGCTTGCCTCTCGAAGATATTAGGTGACCTGCAACCTCGTTCAACTCCCTATGCCTTGAGATCAATGCGCCCTTTAGCAACTCCTTAACCTCAATAAATTCAGCCAAGACAGGTTTTGCTATCTCATCAACGGAAATCATCTTAAGTATTAAATTATAGAAGTATCAGGTTAATAGAGTTTCTTTGGGCAATATCCTTAATAAAGTCAATATAGTATGGCTTAACTTGTCCATTGGTAAGTCTTCCGACACAAAGTTCCTTTACGCCCCATTCGTTTGCCGCTTCCTCAATGATAACTCTTACAAATCGCATACCCTCAACCGAGTCAATTTTATGTCCCGTATATAGCTCAAAGGCTGGACTCTGCGACAATAGATCAATGGCAGGAATAAACTCTCCGCCTCTACTCCTTGCATAGCTTACAAGCTCACGAATTTGAGTTGTACTATATATATTCTCAGCCATAAGGCTCTGCTGAGGATTCAAACCTCTGAGGTTCTCAAATTGTGCTCTAAACTTCTGATTGTTAGATAGTGCTATTATAAACTTCTTATCACTATTCTCTGCAAAGTGTTTATTGATAGCATTCTCAATCTTTGAGATAGCAACAAGTGATGAGACACCATCGTAAACACCCTCGCTATTTCGATATAGCACACTTCGAGTTTTTATCTGTTCGCCACGGTAGGCAATAGCCCCCCCCCTAATTATTCGTTTGCCGTAGGCAACATCAAACATCTCGTAGAGTTCGACTAATGCAAGATCTAGATTCTTCTGTGAGGTGTACTTAATGGTCACCAATGAATTAGTCACCTTGATATTAAAGGCATTATCTACATCGTCAATCTCCTTAACCTCAGAGAGTGTAATAGAGGGTAGAAATATTTTAGACATAACCCCATAGGCTACCATTGCTCCATTATACGCCAACTTCTCTGCAATTTTATTTGTCAGTTCAAGATCTGCGCCTCTTATCGTTATCTTTCTACCCTCTAGCACAAATGAGCTTGAGGTGTACTCAATCTTACCATTTTGAGCTAATGTAGATAGCGTTGAGGGTAATAACAATAATAATAATACAATGATTCTAAACAATTTCATATCTGCGTCTATATTTATGTTGAGCACAAAGATAAAGAAAAGATTTGAGCTATCTGCTAATTTCACAAAGATTTTTACTACCTTTACACTCTATTTTATAGATAGATAACCAACAATAAAAAGATGAAGCAAGTAGTTATTATCCCAACATACAATGAGATAGAGAATATAGAGAAGATGGTAGAGAAAGTTTTTTCTCTTCCCATTGATATTGATCTGCTAATTATTGACGATGGTTCACCTGACGGCACTGCCAACGTAGTTAAACAACTTCAGCAAGTGCACACGGGATTACACCTAATTGAGCGTAGCGGCAAACTAGGGCTTGGAACTGCCTATATTACAGGATTTAAGTGGGCATTAGAGATGGGCTATGACTATGTATGCGAGATGGATTGCGACTTTTCGCACAATCCCGACGACCTTGCACGCCTTCTTGATGCCTGCCAAACTAAAGGTGCAGACTTAGCGATTGGTTCGAGGTATGTCACCGGGGTTAATGTTGTGAACTGGCCAATGGGGCGAGTGATTATGTCCTATTACGCCTCGAAGTATGTACGCACGGTACTCGGTATGCCTGTAAGGGATTGTACCGCAGGGTTTGTCTGCTTCTCTAGACAAGTACTAGAGACCATCGACCTCGACAATATTAGAATGAAGGGCTATGGATTCCAAATCGAGATGAAGTACTCTACATATAAACTAGGCTTTAAGATTCAGGAGGTGCCAATTATCTTTACCGATAGAACTGAGGGCAGTTCAAAGATGAGTGGCGGTATCTTTGGCGAGGCGTTTTGGGGTGTACTAAAGATGAAGTTTAGAAAGATAAAGTCAAAGAAATAATGACAGTAATTTATAATGGTGAAGTAGTCGATAGAGGAGCGAGATTCTCGGGCTACGTAGTAATCCAAGGCGATAGAATTAAGGGTGTTCACAGAGGCACACCCTCAAGGGAGGTACTGGAACAAGCCTCAAAGGTAGTAGATGCTCACCGTGGGTATATAATCCCGGGGGTTATTGACGATCAGGTTCACTTCCGTGATCCGGGGCTAACCTACAAAGGAGATATTGAGAGTGAGAGTAGAGCTGCTGTTGCTGGCGGTATTACCTCATTTATGGATATGCCAAACACTGTGCCGCAAACTGTTACTCGTGAACTTTGGGAACAGAAGATGGAGAGAGCGGCGGCTGTATCGGTTGCCAATTACGCATTCTTTTTAGGTGCCAACAATGAAAACATTAAGGAGATAGGTGCCATCAATCCAAAGATACTACCGGGGGTAAAGGTCTTTATGGGTAGCTCCACTGGAGGAATGTTAGTTGATAGACGTGATAGGCTTGAGGCAATATTTGCTGAGTGCCCTACTCTAGTGGCAACACACTGCGAGGATGAAAAGATTGTTCAGGCAAATATTGCTAAGTATGGCAAAGATGCACGTGCGGAGGATCATCCACTAATCCGTAGTCAGGAGGCGTGCTATCGTTCGAGTGCCGAGGCCATTGACATTGCCTCAAGGTATAATACACGCTTACACGTTCTTCACCTATCGACAGCTAAAGAACTCACGCTGTTTGAGAGCCGTCCACTGAGCCAAAAACGCATTACAAATGAAGTTTGTGTGCACCATCTTTGGTTTACGGATCAAGACTACTCGAAGTACGGCAACAGAATAAAGTGGAACCCTGCAATCAAGACTCAGAACGATAGAGATGCTCTTAGGGAGGGTCTACGCACGGGTCGAGTAGATATTGCAGCAACAGACCACGCACCCCACACCATAGAGGAGAAGGCTCGACAGTACACTGAGGCTCCTAGTGGAGGTCCAATGGTTCAACACTCACTAGTGGCAATGTTAGAGATATTTAGCCCAGAGGAGGTAGTAGAGTATATGGCAGGTAGGGTTGCCGAATGCCTGAGGGTCAAGGAGCGAGGTTCTTTGACAGAGGGTTACTATGCCGATGTTGTAGTAGTTGAGAAGTGTAACTGGAGTGTTACCTCTCAGAATATACTGTACAAGTGCGGCTGGTCGCCACTTGAGGGTACAGAATTTAAACATAGAGTTGCCCACACATTCGTAAATGGCAATCACGTATATAACAACGGAGAGATAGACTCATCAAGCCAAGGCAGTGCTCTTGAATTTAACTACTAGGGAGGAGTATGAAGCAGTATTTAGACTTACTTAAACACGTAAAGGAGAACGGAACGGATAAGGGTGATAGGACAGGTACGGGTACACGCTCGATATTTGGTTATCAGATGCGCTTTAACCTTGCCGAGGGGTTCCCAGTGCTTACAACCAAGAAGCTACACTTACGCTCGATAATCTATGAGTTACTTTGGTTCTTAAGGGGTGACACAAATATTAAGTACTTGCGAGATAATGGAGTGACTATTTGGGATGAATGGGCGGACGAAAATGGAAATTTAGGTAACGTCTATGGCTATCAGTGGAGGAGTTGGCCTACACCAAACGGAGGGCATATTGACCAGATTTTGCAACTTATCGAATCGCTTAAGCATAATCCAGATAGCCGTCGTCACATTGTCAGTGCGTGGAATGTTGCCGATGTAGATAATATGGCACTTCCACCGTGCCACACTATGTTTCAGTTCTATGTAGCAGATGGTAAGCTGAGTTGTCAGCTCTACCAACGCTCTGCCGACCTATTCTTAGGAGTTCCTTTCAACATTGCATCCTATGCACTACTAACAATGATGGTAGCGCAAGTTTGTGGGTATGAACTCGGTGAATTCATTCACACACTAGGCGATGTTCATATATACTCTAACCACTTTGAACAAGTCGAAGAACAACTTAAACGAAGTGCAAAGCCACTCCCCTTAATGAAAATTAACCCAGCACGTAACTCTATCTTTGAATTCGAGTACGAAGACTTTACACTAGAGAATTACGTAGCTGACCCATCAATTAAAGCTCCAATAGCAGTATAGAGAGAATATGTTAAGTATTATTGTTGCAGTTGCCGATAATGGTGTTATCGGTTGCCATAATCGCCTTATATGGCACATAAGCGAAGATTTAAAGAGATTTAAGTCACTAACTACGGGACATCCTATTATTATGGGACGAAAGACCTATGAGTCGATAGGTCGTCCTCTGCCGGGCAGACAGAATATCATTGTAAGTCGTAATCCAGAACTTGCCATTGATAATTGCGATGTAGTTACATCGCTTGAGCAAGCCATAGAGATTGCTCGTGGTCAGGAGAAATTTATAATAGGTGGTGGCGAGATATACCGTGAGGCTCTACCACTATGCGACAAACTGTACCTCACTAGAGTGGAACAACAACCCGAGGGAGATACATTTTTTCCTGATATTGAAGTAAGTGAGTGGGTAGAGGTATCAAGAGAACAGAGAGAGGGATACTCATTTATCGATTATATTAGATGCAGAGATTAAGAAGTAGCGCACTGATAGGGTTACGCTCTGGTGTAAATACTTGGTGGTGGATAGCACGTATAACGGTCTATGCGACACTAGTTGTAGTACTACTACAATGGAGTGGTGCAATTAGTTACCTGAGCGAAATACTCTCACCCCTTTTTACTCTCTTTGGACTAAGTACAGAGGCTGTCTTAGTCTTTATCACTGGATCTCTCGCAAATATATATGCTGCCATCGGAGTTATAGCCACACTATCGCTAGAGTTCCGTGAAGTGGTCATACTATCAGTTATGCTACTGATATGCCATAACCTGATTGTGGAGACCATTATCCAGAAGAAGAGTGGCTCGAATGGTACAGCTATGGTATTATTGCGAGTAGGTACAGCACTAGTTGCGGCAGTGGGACTCAACCTAATACTCAGCGATGAGCTAAGCGGTAGGGTGATAATAGTACCAACCGAATCTATTGAGTCTATGACGCTACTTGGCGCACTTGAGAGTTGGGGGCTTAGTATGGCAAAGATGATTCCTACAATGTTTGTGATTATCTGTTCACTCAATATAGTGCAGCAAATACTTAGAGAATTTAAACTCATTGACCTTATCTCAAAGCCCTTTGCGCCTATGATGAACCTTTTGGGACTTCGTAAAGAAAGTTCATTAATATGGCTAATACTCAACACCTTAGGACTTGCTTATGGCGGTTCGATAATGATTGCAGAGAGAGAATCAGGAGAACTAGGCGATAGAGAGTCAAAGTTACTAAATACGCATATTGCGCTGAGTCACTCACTATTAGAGGACACCCTACTATTCTTTGCCATTGGTGCACCGCTCTTTTGGTTGCTTGTTCCAAGAATAGTTCTGGCGATTGTCGCAGTGTGGGTACAGCGACTATACTATAAATATCAGAGAAGAGATGGCAAATACCGAGCAAATTAAAGATCTAAACCAGAGGCTTAATGCACTAAGTATAGCACTTAAAGTTGAGGAATTAGAGCAACAACTCATTAATCACACTCAACTTGAGGCTGACGCTACATTTTGGGATAATGCCGCAAAGGCTGCCGAGGCTATGCGAGTAATAGCTCCAATAAAATCAACACTCGCTCACTATCAACAGGCTAGTAGTGCCATTGAGGATTTAGGGCTAATGCCTGACTTTGTTCGAGAGGGTGTAGTCAGCGAAGAGGAGGTGGAGGAGGCATACAATGCCGCTGTGTCGCTTGTGGAGGAGTTGGAGATAAAGAAGATGTTATCTGAGGAGCAGGATATTATGTCGGCGATATTAGAGATAAATGCTGGAGCTGGTGGCACCGAAGCCCTAGATTGGGCAAATATGCTACTGAGAATGTACACTCGTTATGCAGAATGTAAGGGTTTTAAACATAAAGTTCTAGATATTCAAGAGGGTGAACCCGTAGGAATAAAATCTGTGATGATAGAGATTGAGGGTGCGTATGCCTTCGGTTATCTAAAGGGCGAAAATGGGGTTCATCGACTAGTGCGCCCGTCACCATTTAATGCCAATAACAAACGTCAAACGACCTTTGTGAGTGTAGCGGTGACACCTAGTGTTGATGATAACATAGAGATTGAGATAAAGCCATCTGATATTGAGTGGGATACCTATCGTAGCGGTGGTGCGGGAGGTCAGAATGTTAATAAGGTGGAGACGGGTGTGCGACTTCGCCATATTCCAAGCGGTATTGTAGTCGAAAATACAGAAACTCGCTCGCAACTAGACAACCGCAATAACGCAATGAGGATACTTCGCTCTAAGCTCTACGCCATAGAACTAGAGAGGCGAGAGGCTGCAAAGAACGAAATAGAGGCATCGAAAAAGAAGATTGAGTGGGGTTCACAGATTCGCTCATATGTGCTGGACGACAGGCGTATTAAGGATCATCGTACAAACTTTCAGACCTCGAACATAGATTCGGTTCTCGATGGAAATATCGAGGAGTTTCTAAAGGCATACCTAATGTTGTAATGTTTTACTATTATATGATATAGTGAGACCATTGCAAAAGGCTTGTAGAATTTCGTAATTTCACACCAATCTAGGCACCGTAGAATATGAAAAAGACACTGGTATTTTTGTATTTATGAATTTTTATATATCTTTGTTGCGTAAAATGTCTAAATTTCAATGGTAGCTACATCTAGGATAATTATTCG
The DNA here is from genome assembly GCA_964371395.1 of uncultured Rikenellaceae bacterium. Taxonomy (GTDB): domain Bacteria; phylum Bacteroidota; class Bacteroidia; order Bacteroidales; family Rikenellaceae; genus Mucinivorans. The sequence continues at coordinate 9,819 of CAYJLU010000053.1, forward strand.
TTTTGATGTAGTTATCGAAGGCTAAAAAAACATACCTAGTTTAATTAATAATTGACAAAAAATGAAAAAACTATCAATGATTGCCGCAAGTCTTCTACTTGCAACGACTATCTCTTTTGCACAGGTTGTAGAAGAGGTTGAGATCAAAAAATTAGAAACTGAGAAATTAGTTGCTGGTGGATTCTGGGATAACTGGTTTATATCGGTTGGTGCTGGTGTAACTTCAAACTACATCACTGGCAATAGCTTCTCTACACTGAATGACAACGTTTCATTTGCTTTCGAAGCATCTCTTGGTAAGTGGTACAACCCAATCTTTGGGGGTAGACTTCAATACCGTGGTTTTGAAACTGTAACCAACATTGATTCAAACACTGAGATTAGCTGGACTCCGTTCCAAATGCACGCTGACCTTCTTATCAATGCAATGAACCTATTTGGTGGTTACAATTCTGAGAGAATTTATGACCTAATTCCTTACGCAGGTCTTGGTTATATGGGTTATGACAAGTACAATGCTGCTAACGAACTATTCTTCACAGCAGGTCTTATCAACAGATTCAGAGTTGGTGAAGCACTTGATATCAACCTAGAACTTTCTGCATCTGCTGTATCTGGTCGTGCAGTTCCAACAATGCAATCTCCGGGCTACCTATTCATTCCAATGTCTGCAACAGTAGGTCTTACTTACAACTTTGGTAAGGATAGCGCAAGAGACTTTGAAAAGGTACAAACTATCGTTGACGAGGCTGTACTTCCATACGAAGAGGCTATCGGAGGTCTAGTACTTGCAAACGGTGAGCTAGCTGACGAAGCTGCAATGCTTGCTAAAAACAACCAAGCTCTTAAGGATAGCGAAAAAGCTCTTCAAGATAAAGTTGCTGACCTAGAGAAACAACTAGAGGAGTGCAAAGCTAAACCAGTTAAGAAGATTGAAGTTGTTAAGGGTCTAATGAATGATGCTATTTACAGTGCACTTTTCAAGAACAACTCTTACAGACTTGCTAATTCAGATAGAGAGCGTCTAGTTATGCTAGCATCTGAAATTAAGTCAGTAGGTGGTAAATATATCATCGAAGGTTACTCAGATCTTTCAACTGGTTCTGCTAGCTACAACAGAGAACTATCTAAGAAGCGTGCTAATGCAGTTTACTCTGTACTAGTTGACGAGCTAGGTGTAAACCCAGCATACTTCACTTACGTAGGTGTAGGTAACAGCGAACTATTCAAAGAAATCGAACTTAACCGTAAGGTTGTTGTAAGAACAGTACAATAGTCGACTACCTTTGGCTCATTACATAGAGCCAGACAAGACATACATTTAAGAGAGGGTCACTTAGACAAATAGAGTCTAGGTGACCCTCTCCTCGTTAAA
>CAYJLU010000054.1:0-5026 GCA_964371395.1 uncultured Rikenellaceae bacterium
GCAGCTGATACGAATAAAAGTGTTGAGGCTAGAGCGGTACTTGCTGGAGTGCGTAACGAAGAGAGTCTTAGAATGAGATGTGAATGGTATTCTGAGATGTAAATTAACGTCATAAAAATATTGTTTTTAGAGTGCTATCGAGGTAGAATAGCCGCAACTTTATGATACTACATCTACAACAATATACCCTCAAAACTTAACGCTTTCTATAAGCGTAGTATGTGATATGCTCACGTGCCTAATACTCACGTGAGACCACCGCAAGCCCTCAAAATCCCCCGTACCATACCTCCACGTACTGTTCCTACACTTACCGTGCTATGTAAGAATTATTAGAAATTCTAGGGCGTGTAGTAGTTAAAACTCCAGGAAGTAGTATCTAATTTCGAGTAGCTGCTATAATATGGTATTGCCGATGAATTAGTTGTAAGTAGTAGCGGCGTTGGTGAGCCACCCACGATAACAAACTGCTCCTCGGCATAGTGTTTATATCTAGCCATACTATAATACCCCGCAATGCAGTAAGCCCTAATAGTATATTCTCCCGCAGGAAGTTTAACCGTTAGCGGTATCTTTGTATTTGCAGGATAGTGTTCAATAACCTCTCCCAAAGCATTGAAAATATCCAAAACGAATTCTTGTCGTTTTGGTAATATTTCTTGATCGTTAGCGTGGTTATCAACCACAATTCCAAGAATTTGAAGTTCACCTTCGTAGTCGGAGTTATTACTCTTCTGACAACTTAATAGACCTAGTGTTAGGAGTGTTACGCATAGCAACCTAATAAAAATCATTCGCCTCATATCCATTCTCATTTTGGGGTTAAAATCTATTGTTGAAGGAGAGTCGAGTGGTTGTAAATCTACGATCACCCTCAAAATATGTTGCACTCTACACAGCTGAAGCCTTAATAGATTGTGCCTACAACAAAAGTACTAAATTATTATAATAAATACAAATTATTCTCGTTATTATTTCTTGAAAATCAATGCTTTGATACTATAATGACGTTTTTTTAAACCCTAATTTGAAGATAGCATTGGAAATGAATTTCTTTATCTCTATTTATCTTTACAGTTAATCTCACAAAATATATATTTTAAAACTTAAAAAAAATACATATCTTTGTATTTTAGTAGAAATGTAATCTACTCTTTAGGGATAGTGGAGGCAGGCTAGTGAAGATTAAAAAGAGTTACATAACTATCATACAATTATTTTTTAGATTAATATTATTCAAGCATACAGATATATGAAGCTAACAAAACTTTCAATACTCTCACTTATTATCGCACTAGGGCTAACCGCCTGTACGAAGGGAGATTCAGCCACAATCACAGGACAACTGTTCGGTTATGGCAATCAACTCATCGCAATTGAAAAGGTTATGCCCGGCTCCAACAATACTCTAATCGATACTCTAACCACAGACTCGGAGGGTTACTTTAACTTTGATGTCAACTTCGAAAAGAAGCACACACCTCTCTTTATCAACATAAGAACCACAAAGAGTTATGTTCCTCTACTTGTCGCCCCGGGTGAGGAGATTGAGGTAACAGCAGTTGGTAATATATACAATAACTATCAGGTTCAAGGCTCGGTAGGTTCTAGTGAACTACGACGACTCAATGCAATAACAACAGAGCATATAAAGTCTATGGACTCGATAGTTAACCTGCTAAATGCCGCAAACCTCCAACCCAGAAGAGATGAACTCGGCAGAGAGTATGGAAGACACTATATCGACCTAAAGCGTGATGTTATACGATTTGTTATTACCAATCCGCACTCACTAGCCTCGATCGTGCCTCTGTACCAACCACTTATTGACGGCAGATTTATATTCGATCAACCCTCAGATATAGTGTATTACAGGGCAGTTGCGGATTCTCTAGCAATTCGCTACCCGAACTCTCCGTACGTAGTCTCACTACTCGAAGATGTAAAGAATAGCGCAGATATCTTTAAGTTAGACTCAGCCTTTAACTCAGGCTTTGAGGTCAGAGAAATTGCCGTGCCTGAGATTGAACTAAAGGATGCGGAGGGAGTAGTTCAGAAACTTAGCCAATATGTCGGCAAGGCGGTAATACTCCTTGACTTCACTAGCTTACTTACCCCTGAACTTAAGATTCGTAACCGTGAGATAGCCGAAATCTACAATAAATATGCTGATAAGGGCTTCGAGATATACCAAGTGTCAATCGACGAGAATAAGGCTCAATGGCTTAATGCGGTAGTGGACAGTAGACTTAGGTGGATATCGGTAAATGACCCTAGGGGGACTAATTCCGTGGCACTTAGAAGTTATAATGTTGAGAGTCTACCATATAATTTCCTAATCGATAGAGAGGGAAATATAGTGAAACGCAATATTACGTCACCCTCGGAGTTAGAAAACGCACTTAAGGAGACTCTCTAATCCTCTGGCTATTTTAATATGGCAGGTGTGAAACAACTCATAAGTGATAGTGTAGTGGAGGCTGCTGATTCATTGCCTAGTTTGTTGGGTGGTATAGAATTGGCTAGTGGGGGGCAATTTTTAAGTGATAGCTTAACTGTTGGAGTTGAATCTCTGGCAACTACTATTTGTAGTGCCGAGGAGATATATGGCAGTGGCAGCACCTTAAGCGCAGAGATTCTAAACCACATCTCACCCCTCAATAGTTATACTAGTGGATTGGTTAGTTGGGAATTTGGACTCTTCTCACTTTTAGCACTTGTGGTCTACTGTTTGGTTCTATCTCGCTATCGAGATACAATAGAGGCTCTCTTTAGATCTTCACTGAGAATTAACGACACACTAACTCTGTATAGTAGCCAATACGTAGAATTTAGGAATTTCATCAAAATTGGGGTGATGCTATGGTATTCAATACTCTCAATAGCACTCGCTACGCTAATATATAGATATATGTCGGAGGATTTACATATCTATAATATAATACTTTACTGTTCTTCCTTTCTGTTGATTAGTTCACTCTGGACTATGGCACTACGCAAGGGACTGTCATACTTCGATTATAATATTATTAGATGGGTATCTATCAATAAAATCTCTCTCTTTAATAAGAGTTTAAGTGCAATAATATTTACTCCGATATTTATTATATTTTCACTCACAGAGCAAACACACACATTCATACTCTATGCTATTGTTTTGCTCACGATATATCATTTTTTGCGCATAATTATCTATTTTAAGTTCTCAGGATTTTCCTTTTTACAATCTTTTTTGTATATTTGCAGCGTCGAAATGCTCCCTTTTGCTCTAGCTTGGGGGGTAGTATCAAAAGGCTATATATTGTAAACTAAAAAGATTAAAACATTGGCAATCAAACGAATACTTATATCGCAACCTGCGCCTTCATCAGAGCAAAAATCGCCTTTTACTCCACTTAAAGACCGATTTTCATTGGATATTGACTTCTATCCTCTAATAGCAGTTGAGGGAGTTAAACTTCAAGAATTTATCTCGCAAAGAGTAAAAATACTTGATCATACAGCAGTTATCTTTACTAGCCGCTCGCTTATAGATAACTTCTTTAGACTCGTGGGAGAATCTAGATTGACTATTCCAGATTCGATGAAATACTTCTGTATATCTGAGGCTGTGGCACTATATCTCCAAAAATATATCGTGTACAGAAAACGTAAGATATTCTTCGCTTCGGGATCAGTGACCTCACTTATGGAGATAATCCTAAAGCATAATACAGAAAAGTACTTCCTAGCACTATCCGAACCGTTCAAACCCGAACTGCCGGTGGCTATGGAAACAGCGGCACTATCGCACTCTCGTGCGGTGCTCTCGCATACTGTGTGTCGTGAACCAAAGGAACTAGATATTAAAAAATATGATATTGTTACACTATACAGTCCTATTGAAGTAAAAAACTTTAAGGGTGCATTTCTTGATAATGGATACACTGGTAAACTAGCTGTATTTGGTGAGGCAACAGCCAAAGCTGCACTTAAACTAGGGTTCAAAATTGATATTATGGCTCCTACGCCTAAATTCCCTTCAATGGCAGCTGCAATTACAGCATACTGTAAGGCGGAACAAGCAGGAGGAGATCTAAATGAATTTGCAGTTGAGAATCTAAGCGATGATGCTCAATCTGAACTACTTAAGATGGCTGAGAAACGTAGATGTCGTAACCTTAAGGCGACCTCTGCTTCAAACCTTATTAAGAGTAAAGTGAGTTCTCGCTCTGCAACTCCACGCTCGATTTCTATGGCTACTACAAAGACATTGGTGAAGAAGTAGTTGCTTAAATTCATAATATAAATAGTATATCAGAGGTTCACCCTTGAGCTAGTTAATTTCAAAGACTAGCTAGAGTGGTGAACTTCTCTAGTTAGATAGATCGAAGAGAGTACCACTATGAAATTTACCCTACAACAATCAAGCAGAGTAAAGCTCCGCCGTGATATTTCCGAGCTATTTGCCTCAAAACAAAGCTGTAAATGCAGCCCAATTAATTGCATATACCTCGAAGTTGACTCTCAGCATAGGGAAGATAAGCAAGGACAGATACTTGTTTCGGTACCCAAACGACTATTTAGACGTGCCGTTAAGCGTAATATACTAAAGCGACGATTACGTGAGGCATATCGCCTTAATCGCCACATTCTAGGCAATAGAGCAATACGTATGGCACTAATCTATAATTCAGGCAAGGAGCATACCTACTCTGAGATAGAGAGTGCAGTGGTCTCGATACTAAGGAAGATACTCTTAAAAATACAAGACAAACCTATAAGTGGAGAGTTATTAAATGAGTAATAGTTAGAGTGTTGTCAACTCTTTGATTATCTTTAGGATACAGTTGAGATTTCTGCCCCTTGTGAATTATTTTTTTTACACCCATAATTCTTGTTATATTTATAATAATATTTACCTTTGCAAAATCCACACCCTCCCAAAAAAACTATTGAAGGAGCGAGAGACGAGAGGCGAGAGACGAGAGGCGAGAGGCGAGAGAAATAAAGAGATAATTGAGGTAAGAATAAAGATATAGGAGAG
>CAYJLU010000054.1:5126-11077 GCA_964371395.1 uncultured Rikenellaceae bacterium
CGAGAGGCGAGAGAAATAAAGAGATAATTGAGGTAAGAATAAAGATATAGGAGAGGTAGAAGTAAGCTAGGGCGTTAGAAGTTAAGGAGCGAGAGGGTTAGATGACATTATTTATTAACATAATTTCAATCGGGAGCATCAAAGCACTCCTGAGACATTAATGAGCGTTAAAGATAGTACGGGACATATATTCAAGACTACACTTTTATTTGGTTTTGTCCAGATTTTCAATATATTGGTCAAAGTTGTAACAAATAAAGTTATAGCTATACTTCTAGGTGCCGAGGGTATCGGTATAATTTCACTATTTCAGCAATCACAATTTCTGTTGCGTTCAGGTGCTGGTTTAGGTATCTCGCAGAGTGCCGTTCGTGATATATCCGAGGCGGTAGAGTCCAATCAAAAGGAGAGATTCTCACGTATTATTACCGTAACTAAACGAGTTGTATACCTTACCTCGCTGCTAGGTGTCATTATTACAGTTGCACTATCTCCACTGCTTAGCGAGTGGACATTTGGAGACTCTAGCTATACTATTTCCTATGTTTTTCTATCCCTAGCCGTTGGTTTCGAGATACTCAGTGAAGGGCAATTAGCTATCCTTAAGGGGATGCGCCAACTTCGAGCACTTGCCAAATCTAGTATGATAGGTGCAGTTGTCGGACTGTGTAGTTCTGTGCCTTTGATATACCTCTTTGACACTCAAGGTATCATACCCTCAATGATAATTGCTATGGCATCAGCATTTATCTTCTCGAACTACTTTGTCAGTAAAGTTCAATACCAAAAGGTAAAGATGACCAACGCTGAGGTGCTAACCGAATCACGGGGGATGATTAAGATGGGTAGTGCGCTAATGCTCATAACCTTCTTGATGTTCCTAGCGGCGTTAATTATTGCTGCATACGTACGTAGCAATGGTGGATTAGATGTGGTGGGTTACTATCAAGCTGGAATAGTTGTGGTTACTAGCTACTTTGCCGTGGTTACGATGGCACTCACTACGGACTACTACCCAAGAGTCTCAGCGGTACACAATGATAACAAGACTCTACACAGTATGTTTAATACTCAATCAATGGTTGGACTCGTTCTTCTATTGCCACTGATTGTTATCTTTCAACTTAGCTCAGAGCTATTTCTAAGCATACTCTACACCAAAGATTTTCTACAAACAACCGTATTTTTGGACTATGCAGTACTCAGTGCAGTAATGATATTCTGTTCTAATAATATGGACCTTATCTTTATCGCAAAGCAACGCCCTAAACTATACCTTGCATACTCTATCACCCTGAGAGTTACCTCTACAATAGCAACGATTATTTTGTACAACTACCTCGGCCTACTAGGCCTCGGGCTAGGATACCTCTTTACAGGTCTTCAGAATATCGTTGTGATGGGAATTATAATGCGATTAAAGTATAGAATCGGATTCGATAGACAATTAATACTCCTACTTCTACTCACCATCTCCTTGGCAATACTTGCGATGTTGGTTAGAAAAATGGACGCTAGTATGATAAAGTACCTACTCTCTGCACTACTAATTGCAGTGAGTCTTATAAGCACATACTTTATAATGAAGCGACAGTTGGGTATTAATCCAATAAAATCAATAATTTCAAAGTTTAAACGTTAGATATTAATAGACAGTACCCATAGAGTTATAACTTAATTCATTTTAGTAAAAAAGAAAGTGTATTACGCAATTATTTTCATAGTATTAGTATTCTTCGTCTTGCTGGAGCAAGTCGGATTAAATGCACGTTCAAAGCGCATATGCTATAATATTGCGTATCTAATGCTTATGACAACTGCTGCCTTTCGCTATGAGACTGGTGGCGACTGGTACGCATACGAAGATATTTTTTATAGTATAGAACCTATCGACGAGGTTATTGCAGGGAAGGGTCATACCTATAATACTATATCCATTGAGGCTGGTTTCTTGTTGTTGAGTTCAATTTCACGATACCTAGTCGATAACGTTCAATTTCTATTCTTTATAATTGCACCATTTATCTCCACCATAGTCTTTAAGCGAATAAAACTATACTCACCATATCCATTGATGGGTATAATGATATACTTTGGTATACTATTCTTCTCGCTTGATATGTTTGTAATACGACAAGCAATGGCAGTGGTGATAATATTTTGGGGTTATGTATATATTGAGGAACGGAAGTTTTGGCGATATTTACTACTGTGTTTAATAGCCTCGTTATTCCACGTCTCTGCACTTATAGGACCACTCATCTATTTAGTTTGTCGAAGAAGGTACTCCACAACACTTATCATTATTGTGACCATAGTAGTCTCAATGTTATTGATACTACAAGTCAAATGGCTCACACCGTTAATGACTATGCTTCTTAGCACCCAACTAGATCAATCCACTGCATCAAAAATTGCGACATATACCGCAACAGAAGTATATGCTGCATCTAGGGGTATAACCTTTGGATACCTAATAAACATTGTGGTTCTTGTAATGGTTCTCTTGAATAGAAAACAGATGGAGTCCCAGAAGTACTTTAATCTGTTTTTGAATCTCTTTGTACTCTATATTGTGGTTTATTGTAGTTTAGGCGAACTTGTCGAGGTGAGCAACCGCTTTAAGTACTATTTTATGATATCATTCGTTGTATTGATACCTCAGCTTGTTAAGAGTTTTACACTCGAAAATAATAGAAAAATATTTACTATATTTGCCATATTCTTTGCATTTATGTACTGTCGTGCTCAGGTACTTCAATTACCCTCGGCAATTGGATACAATCCGTATCAAAGTTATTTGATATATATGATATCACCATATGAAAGTGACGGGCATCAACGAATAGAGAAGAGCAAGGATTTATTCCAAAAGGTAAGAGGTGTATAGACAAAAAAAGAAATGAAGATAGGAATTTTTTCACATACAGGTAGTATTCACGGTGCAGAGACAGTCTTATATGACCTTATTTGCGGCTTATCTCAACATCATAAAGAGGATGAACTAAATCTTGTTATGCCCAATGATGGCAATAATGATTTAGACGAGATACTAGATCGAAAGAAGATAAACATTAGACGTAAACGCTTTAGGTTTCGAGTTATCCGTAGTACGCTCTTCCCGTTTCTAAGGAATACTATCTATGGGCTTCTCTTTGGTTTTATCCCGATGAGAAGGTATATGAAAAGAGAGAATTTTGATGTTATATATATAAATACCATTGTAAATTTTATCCCACTTCTTGCTGCTTATTGCTCAGGCAAACGATACGTGGTTCATACTCACGAGCAGTCTAATCCTCAGTATAGATATATACCTCGATGGTTTATGTTTGCCTATCGGAAGTTACTTTGTTCGCCAAGGTGTACAAACATATTTGTGAGTAATATGACATATGAGGTGTGGAGAGAGGAGCTTAAATTATCAGAAATACCTAATAGCCACATTATCTACTCACAGTATGATGAAGTGCCGAGACAATCGAGTGATAAGAAACGAAAATTCACCTTTGGATTTATAGGTTCGCTTACAGCCAGAAAGAACACAGAGTTATTGATAACCCAATTCCTTAAACTCGATGGCGAAGCTAAGTTAGTGCTGGCAGGTGGGGGTGATCTATCCGAGGGATTAATGGCAAAATATGCTAGCCCTGACGTAGTATTCCTAGGGCATATCAGCGATAAAGCTGCCTTCTACAACTCAATAGACGCATTGGTATTACCCTCTAAGAATGAGTCGTGGGGGTTAGTTATTATGGAGGCAATGAGTGCAGGTGTACCTGTAATCTCGACCAATAAAACAGGAATTGTCGAGGTCTTTGAACACACAAAGGAGTGCCTATTCTTTGACCCATCTGACTCCGATACCCTCCTTAGATATATGCAACAAATCAAGGATGATGAATCTTTACGCAATTCACTAATCGAGGCAAGTAGGCTTAAACTTGAGAGTCTATCGGTAAACAAAAACTTTATTACACAAATCTATAATATAGTAAATAATGGCTAAAATATCTGTATGTATCCCTACATACAATGGGGCAAAGTATATCAAAGAGCAGTTAGAGTCAATCCTTGTCCAATTAAAGGAAGATGACGAGGTGATCGTATCGGATGACCGCTCAAGCGATAAGACTATTGAGGTGATTGAGTCACTTAACGACCATCGAATTACAATACTAAGGCACCCTGAGGTGATTAATAAACATAGGGGGCACTACTATAAGGTTTACGCGCTGTGCTGTAATGTTGAAAATGCACTAAAACACGCTACTGGTGACTACATATTTCTGAGTGATCAAGACGATATTTGGTTGCCAAATAAAGTAGCAAGGGTGGTTGAAGAGCTAGACCGAGGAGTGGAGTGTGTTTTACACGATAATCGAGTAGTCGATAATGATATGAATACTCTAATGGAGTCATACTTTACGTTCTCTCGCCCTAGTGGCAGTTGGCTACAATTCTTTACATTCAACCCATACCAAGGTGCCTCAATGGCATTTAACAGGCGAATACTAAACCTTTCGCTTCCATTCAATCGTACTCTACCAATTGGTCACGACCATTGGATAGCCTGTGCAGTATGGAGTCATAAGAAACAAATTGCAATTATCCGTGAGCCTCTACTCCTATACAGGAGGCACGACAATAACGTGTCGGCTGCAACACAGAAGAGCAACAATGGAATATACTTCAAGGTAAGTTATAGATTTAACCTCTTTATTAACTTCATTAGATTGCTGCTACGTAGGAGTAAGTAACTGAGCAAATAGAGCTGAGAAGCAGTAAATCAATTATTATTGGAATTCTATGAAAAAAAAGATACTACATATACAAGTATTGCCCAAACTATCTGGAGCGCAGAAAATTTCTTTAGAGATATTTAAAAATCTACCCTCTGAACAGTATGAAAAGTGGGTTCTATTTAGTGATTCGTTAGATATTGGAGATAAGCAAGCCTGTGCAGCAGCATTTCAGGAGTGTGATGTTAAGGTTATATTCTCCTCGAAGCTAAAACGCTCTATTGGGCTATCGGATATTGGTGCAACCAAGGAGATATACAGACTATGCAAGGACGAAAAGTTTGACATCGTTCACACTCACTCCACTAAACCCGGTATTGTCGGAAGAATTGCTGCAAGACTCGCAGGAGTGCCAAAGGTAATACACACGGTTCACGGATTAGCTTTTCATAAGTTTATCAAATTCCCTAAGTGGCAATTCTATTGGCTCTGTGAAATGTTTGCAGCAATGTTCTGCCACAGAATAATCATCGTCAATAAATACTACCTAAAATACTTTAAGGCTTTTGGTCGCAAGAATAGAGTTATATACAATGGTATAGATTTCTCTACCTTCCCTCAACTACCTAAGTCCGAGAGTGAAAAGTGTCGAGTATTGTTTATAGGTCGTTTAGATGAACAAAAGGATCCAATAACCATACTACAAGCTGCAAAGAGAGTACTATCTAGCAATAGTGAGGTTTGCTTCACGTTGGTCGGTGATGGCGAAAAGATGGATGAGTGTAAGGCATTTATTGCCGATAACAATCTGGAGCAAAACATTGAATTGTTGGGTTGGCAGAATAATGTGGCACAGTACTATGCTAACAGCGATATATTCTTTGCGCCATCTATATTTGAATCATTTGGACTAATGTTCGTTGAGGCTGGCTATTACTCGCTACCTATCGTGGCAAGCAATGTTGAGGGTATTCCCGAAGTGGTGGAAGATGGTGTGACAGGGTTACTTTCAAATCCAAGAGATATTGACAGTCTTAGCGCATCACTGATAAAGTTAATCGAGGATAAGGAGTATCGCACAGAGATGGGGCAGAATAACTACAAACGAGTAACCTCGCTCTTCTCTAGCGAAAAGATGACCTCACAGTATCTCGAAGAGTACAGAGCTTAGTTCTAGAATTGATAATACGCAAAGTGACTTTTGCCAAG
>CAYJLU010000055.1:0-10398 GCA_964371395.1 uncultured Rikenellaceae bacterium
ACTGAAGAGTCATTAGAGTTATCTTTAAAATATCGCCGCCTTGCAACGGTCTCTAATTCAGAAGGTTTGCTATACGCCTTAGCGTCTCCTCCTTACCTAGAACTTCGGTAATTGCAAAGATTGACGCACCACCACTACCCCCAACTATTGATAGGCGCAAAGTATTCATAACTTGCCCCATTGGAAGAGAGTTTTCGGTGATATACGCCTTGACAGCCGCTTCGGTTGTCGCCTCGCTAAAATCTGTACACTCGGCTAATATTTCGCCAATCTTTGACAAATAACTTGGATTTTCACCCTTGTAGAACTTCGCATAAACCTTTTGGTCATAAGATGTTGGAGTCACAAAATAGAAACTCGAAAGATCCCACAGCTCCGTCAGTAATGTGCAACGCTCCTTAACTAGTGCACATACCCTCTCTACTTTCTCTTGGCTTGCCTCAAGCGAATGTGCCGAGAGTGTTTTGTGTAGATACTCTGCTAGCTCCGCATTAGAACTCTTGCGGATATACTCACCATTAAACCAGCGTGCCTTATCAGGGTCATATCGTGCCCCACTCTTTCCGATTCTATCGATAGAGAAACACTCTATCATCTCCTCCATTGTCATCACCTCTCTATCCTCGCCGGGACTCCAGCCCAGAAGTGCTAACATATTGATAAATGCCTCAGGTAGGTACCCATCCTCTCTGAACCCGCGAGCAGAATCACCCTGCTTAGGTTTCCACTCCAATGGGAATACGGCAAATCCTAATCTATCGCCATCTCTCTTCGAGAGCTTACCCTTACCATCTGGTTTAAGTATCAGCGGTAGGTGTGCAAACTCAGGACGCTCCCACCCAAATGCACGGTAGAGCATAAAGTGAAGAGGGAGTGATGGCAACCACTCCTCGCCACGGATTACGTGCGAAATCTCCATAAGATGGTCATCCACTATATTTGCAAGGTGGTAGGTTGGCAGTTGGTCGTGTGATTTATAGAGCACCTTATCATCCAGTGTTGAACTATCTACTCTCACTTCGCCACGAACCATATCCTGCATAACAACTGTCTCACCCTCGGGCATCTTAAAGCGGATTACATACTGCTCTCCAGCTGCAATTTTAGATTCTACCTCCTCTTTAGAATACCTCAGAGAAGTGGCTAGTTGTTCACGTACTGAATAGTTATAGGCAAATGCACCACCTTCGGACTCCTTCTTGGCTCTAATTTCGGCAAGCTCCTCAGCACTATCAAAGGCATAGTATGCCCATCCATTCTTAACAAGTTCTAGTGCGTACTTCAGGTAAAGTTCCCTACGCTCACTTTGGCGATACGGGGCGTGCTCACCACCGACACCGACACCCTCATCAATCTCGATACCGCACCACTTTAGCGACTCTATGATATACTCCTCAGCTCCCTCTACAAAGCGAGCAGAGTCCGTATCCTCAATTCTCAGTAGCATCTTGCCACCGTGCTTACGGGCAAATAGATAGTTATATAGTGCTGTGCGAACACCTCCAATGTGTAGCGCACCTGTCGGAGAGGGCGCAAATCTTACTCTTACCATTTTTTATATTACTTTATTAAATCAAAAATCTTCTGCGAAAGTTCACTATTCTTATAGCTACCTTTAAAGTTCTCGGCACCCACACCTATTGCAAAGACAGGTACATCTGCATCAGTATGCCCCGTAGTTGTCCACTTTGCCTTGCCTTGGCTATCGAAGTATAGCCCGCCAGTCTCGTGGTCGGCAGTGACAATAATTAAAGTTTCATTTGGGTGATCTTCATAGAAGTCCAGTGCCTCTTCTACTGTATCTATCAGATCTTCGACCTCACCTGCCACACGTCTAGCATTGTTATCGTGTGATGCCCAGTCAATAAGTCCACCCTCTGCCATAACAATAAATCTCTCTGCTCTATTCTCCTCCATCCACTCAATGGTCTCCTCTAGCATATCGGGTAACTCCATATCATCATCATCCCTATCAACTTTATAGGGTAGTTGTGAACTATTCTTACCACTCTGCTGTATCCATACCACTCTTCTAGCATCCTCAATATCGGCATCCTCACCCCTGAAAATAGTGTAACCCTCTCTCTTAAACTTAGTTAGATTGTCTCTTAAATCCTTAAAACCTGCCCCTGCATAAATATCTAGCCCTGCGATTGTCACCCAGTCAGATATTTTATGGTAACTATTTCGACTCTTGCTATGTGCATAAAAGGCCGCAGGAGTTGCGTGGTCTAGGCTCACTGAACTTAAAACCGCAGTCTTCCACCCTAGCTCTTTTGCCTTAATCATCATCGAGGGTAGTTGTTTGCTATGGGTAGCATCCATTGCTATTGTACCGTTTGATGTCCTTTGAGCCGTAGCTAGTGCTGTACCAGCCGCTGCCGAATCCGTTACATCACTGTTTGTAGAGGCTGTCTGTTGAGTGCCTACTATCGGAAAGTGATCATAGAGGTAACCACGCTCTTGACTATCACCACAATTATCCTCACACCTACTCTCTCCACTTCCGTAATTGTAGTTAGCCTCGTTATAATTCCCATCGTAGTAATGGTCGTCATCATCGTCTCTCTCATTATCTTGATAATCTGCCAACTTTATGTGTTGTGCTCCCATACCATCTCCTATTATGAAGAAGATATATCGTGGGGTTTGAGCATTTAGCGTAAAGATACTAAGTGCTAAAATTAGACCTACAAATAACTGTTTCATAGTGAATTAATATAAGAAATTATTGAATGGGAAGCGTCCGCTATGCAGCTCACGCACCATTTTATATATATCAGAGCGGAATTTTTCGATATTTAAACGATTCGCCGCCGAAATAAATATTGAGGGAAGCCCTTTTGCCATCCAGCTCCTCTCCAATTCCTCTAGCGAGAAGTTCTCGGCAGTCTTTTCACTAAGGTCGTCCTCATCCTTCTCCACAAATGTATAAGCATCAATTTTATTGAATACCAAATACGTTGGTTTGCCCTCTGCACCAATCTCCTTTAGGGTTTGGTTTACAACGTCTACCTGTTGCTCAAACTGTGGGTGCGAGACATCCACAACGTGAAGTAATACATCCGCCTCTCTCACCTCATCCAGTGTCGACTTAAAGCTCTCGACTAGTTGGTGTGGTAATTTGCGGATAAATCCTACTGTATCGGATAGTAGAAAAGGTAAATTCTCAAGCACAACCTTGCGAACAGTGGTATCCAGCGTTGCAAATAACTTATTCTCCGCCAATACCTCACTCTTTGCTAACATATTGAGTATCGTCGACTTTCCTACGTTAGTATAGCCAACTAGTGCTACCCGCACAATCGATCCACGACCCGAACGTTGAGTCGCCATCTGCCTATCAATCTTCTTTAACTGCTCCTTAAGCCTAGAGATTTTATCACGAATGATACGTCTATCGGTCTCAATTTCAGTCTCACCCGGACCACGCATACCAATACCGCCTCGTTGGCGTTCAAGGTGCGTCCACATACCCGTAAGCCTAGGCAGTAGGTACTGCATCTGCGCAAGCTCCACCTGTGTCTTTGCATAAGCCGTTGTTGCTCTCTGTGCAAATATATCAAGAATAAGGTTAGTTCTATCAAGTATCTTGAGCTTCATCTCTCGTTCAATATTACGTAGCTGTGAAGGAGAAAGTTCATCGTCGAAGATTACAGTATCAACTTCGTTTTCTTCGCAGTATTCCTTGATTTCTGCTAATTTACCCTCGCCCACAAATGTTCTACGATGCGGATTCGACATCTTCTGTGTGAAGTGTTTAAGGGTTTGCGCACCAGCAGTCATTGCAAGAAATTCTAGCTCTTCGAGGTACTCCTGTGCAGTTCTCTCGCCAACCTGTGGTGTAATAACTGCAACAAGCACGCACCTCTCGGCACGTTTATCATAAAAGTTTCCTGTCTCCATCGATTATTATTATTGAATGTAATGGTATGTATAGCTACACTATACAAATCTTAGCCCACAAAGTTAATAAAATTATTAGTAATTTTTAAGATCGCCTTGGTGCAATATTCTTTCAATCGCAATTAGAGACCGTTGCAAGGCGGCGATATTTTATGCTAAAGTTGAGATACTTTACCATAATACATACAAAGGGAGTGGTGTGACTAAACTTAGCCACACCACTCCTCTATTATCATTAATGTAAGCAGTTAACTGCTCATTAAAATTACTTAACGATTGCTACAAACTCTTCAGTTGTAAGGTAGTCAAGGAAGTTAACCTCAGTTGCAGCAAGTTCAGCTACATATTCACCACCTTTTTCAACAGCCGAAGCAACATTGCTGATAACCTCAGCGTCGTTACCTTGACGAGCAGCAATAACAGCTCTTAGGTAGTCAGATGCCCAGCACTTTTCAGTAGAAAGAGTAGCCTTAGCAGCCGATAGGTCACCGTTTAGGAATTGAGCAATTGCTTTGTTGTAACCATCAAGTGCTGGGATAGCAGCAGCATAGTTACCATTTGCTAGATCTACTAGACCTTTGTTGTACTTAGCCTCATCAGTGTTAGACGCAGCGAAGAATTTAGCAGCCTCATCAGTGTTACCCTCAGCAAGAGCTACAACACCTAGGTTGTTGATAACTTGTGCATTTGAGTTGTTAAGAGCAGCAGCTTTTTCGAAGTTAGTCTTAGCCTTAGCATATTCACCTTCCCAAGCGTAAGCAACACCAAGGTTGTTCCAAGCACGGTAATCGTTGTACTTGTCAGCAGCAGCTTGATATACCTTTACTTTAGTAGCGTTGTCAGTGTAAAGTGTAGCAGCGAATAGCATTTCCTCAACGCTTAGAGAGTTGATGTCGCTAGCAACAGCAGCTTTAAGCTCAGCGTCAGTAAGACCTTCAACTTGTACGTTAACGCTCATCTTAGAACGACGAAGTTGTGGAAGAATTTTCTCTGCAAGTACAGTGAATGCAGCAGTCATATTCTTGATTTCTTGGTCACGAACTTTAGGATCGCTGTACATAGATAGTACTTGAAGGATTAGTTCCTTATCTTCGATATCAGACTCAGCAACAAGCTCTCTGAAGCCTTCCCAGTCTTCGCCCATAGCGTTGATGTCGAATTGAGTGTTAGCAAGAACGTCATCTGATTTGAACTTCTTAACAAGTGCTTTGTGAGTGCTCTCACCACGATCTTCTGATAGATTATCGTTAAGCTTTAGAGGACCATCAGGAGAAGCATAAGCCTGAGTATATACATCACCTACTGTCTTTTTAGCATCACCTGAGTTGTCAATAATGAATTGCTCAAGAGCTGCGATTTCGTCAGAGTTAAGTTCAGAAGTGCGAACAGTTGCACGGTTGATTTGGAACATAATTTCCGCCTCTTCTTGGATGTTTGTTACTCTTTGGAACGCATCAGGAGCGATAGCTACTTTAGCATAGTTATTAGCCATTGCTTGGATTGAGCTAACACCGTGAGCTACGTAAATATCTTCTGGAAGTGCAGTAAATTCTTTGATTTTGTTACCTGCTTTAAGACATTTACCCTCTGCCTTGAATACTAGTTGCGATAGACGCATATTCTCAGTGTAAGGGATAGCTACTGGAACTGTGATTGTAGAGGCGTTGTCATAGCTAATTACTTGGTAGTTATCTTGAACTTCTTCGCCTTGGTAGAAGCTAGGAGTACCAGCGTACTCTGTGCCATCCTCTGCAATGATAACTGGAGTAAGCTTAAGAACACCCCACTCGTGGAAAGTCTTAGCTGGAACTTCAACAGTTACAGTTGTAACAGCGTTGTCACCCTTAAGTGATACTAGTTCTGGAGATGCAGTAACGGTAATACCTGCCTCCACGTGTTTCATCATCTTGGTATAACACGCACAAGATGGAAGAAGTAGTGCGGCTGCTACCAGTGTTAAGCTAACTTTGAAAAGATTTTTCATAGCATTTAATTGTTTTGGTTTATGTTGTTGATTATGTTTATATATTCTATTATAAGCACAAAGATATAAAACTTTTTTTATTTTACAAGTTTTTAAAGGCTTTGTTTTCAATTCCTCAGGGTATGGTTAACAATCTTTAGTAATTCGTTGGATTTGAATTATCAACTGTGATTTATGGTGAACCGCCACACTCCTCGAATTACAGCATACACTGTTCAACTCGGTTCTCGTGGCGATACATCACAAAATTGCTTTAAAAATAGCCCTATACTCCCTCAGAGTAGCAAAAACTATTCCTTAGGTAGTAGTGCCTTGCGTGAAAGTTTTAGTTTTCCATTCTTAGGATCAACCGCAATGAGTTTAACTTCGATAGTTTCACCCTCCTTAAGACCACTATCTGCCATAGTGCCTAGGCGTGCGTGAGAGATCTCAGAGATATGTAGTAGACCATCCTTACCCGGAAGAATCTCCACAAATGCGCCAAACTCTACAATCGAGCGGATCTTTCCTGTATATACCTCGCCAACTTCTGGAACTGCTGTAATGCCTTTGATGCGTGCAATCGCTGCATCAACACCCTCTTTATCTGCACCAAAGATATCTACGTGACCCTTACCATCAACCTCAGTGATTGTAATAGTAGTACCTGTTGTCTTCTGCATCTCTTGGATAACCTTACCACCCGGGCCGATTACTGCACCGATGAAGTCACCCTCGATAACTAGTTGAACCATACGTGGTACGTGTGGTTTGTAGTCCTCACGTGGAGCACTCATAGTCTCCATCATCTTACCTAGGATATGCTCACGACCTGCCTTTGCTTGCATAAGAGCTGTGTGTAGAACTTCGTATGAAAGACCATCAACTTTGATGTCCATCTGAGTAGCTGTAATACCCTCCGAGGTACCAGTTACCTTAAAGTCCATATCACCTAGGTGATCCTCATCACCTAGAATATCAGAAAGTACCGCAAAGCGGCTACCATCTGTTACCTTACCACCCTCTGCGATAAGACCCATTGCAATACCAGATACTGGTCTCTTGATCTTAACACCAGCATCCATAAGTGCAAGTGTGCCAGCGCATACTGTCGCCATAGATGAGCTACCGTTACTCTCAAGAATATCACTCACAACACGCACTGCGTATGGGCACTCAGATCCTACTGGAACCATTGGCTTAAGAGCTCTAAATGCTAGGTTACCGTGACCAACCTCTCGACGTGAAAGACCACGTGCTGGACGAGCATCGCCAGTTGAGAATGGAGGGAAATTGTAGTGAAGAACGAACTTCTCAGTGCCCTCACGAAGTACATCGTCGATCATCTTCTCATCCATCTTAGTACCTAGTGTTACAGTAGTAAGTGATTGAGTTTCACCACGAGTAAATAGTGCAGAACCGTGTGGAGAAGGTAGGTAACCAACCTCGCTCCAGATTGGGCGAATCTGCTCAGTCGAACGACCGTCTAGGCGAACACCCTCCTCAAGGATCATATTACGCATAGCTGACTTCAGTGAGTAGTCGTGGAAGTAACGCTTGA
This sequence comes from uncultured Rikenellaceae bacterium, assembly GCA_964371395.1. Classification (GTDB taxonomy): domain Bacteria; phylum Bacteroidota; class Bacteroidia; order Bacteroidales; family Rikenellaceae; genus Mucinivorans. The sequence goes on from CAYJLU010000055.1 coordinate 7,431, forward strand.
TAAGTGTCTTCTTCTCTGCTAACTCCTCTTCGCTGTATGTCGCTAGGTACTGCTCTTCGATAGCATCGAATTGAGCTGAACGCTCGTGCTTTGGAAGTTGAGCCTTAGCTACCTCATATACTTTATCATAAGTTGCCGCAACTACTGCATCACGTAGATCCCAGTCGTTGTTTTCGTGACAATACTCTCTCTTAACAGTTGTACCAACTGCCTCTGCTAGTTCGATCTGCGCTTGACACTGAACCTTGATAGCCTCGTGAGCGAATTGGATAGCCGAAAGCATCTCCTCCTCTTGAACCTCTTGCATCTCACCCTCTACCATCATAATATTGTCGAGTGTTGCAGCTACGATAAGATCAATATCTGTATCGCCGTTTGCCATCTCAGAGAATGTAGGGTTAATTACAAGTTCTCCGTTGATTCTAGCAACTCTAACCTCAGAGATTGGTGCTTGGAATGGGATTGTACTAACTGCTAGTGCCGCAGATGCTGCAAGTCCTGCAAGTGCATCTGGCTGAATATCTGGATCGGCCGAGATTAGGTTTACAGTCACAAATACCTCGGCGTGGAAATCTGCTGGGAATAGTGGACGTAGCGCACGGTCAATAAGACGTGACACTAGAATTTCATAGTCAGATGGGCGAGCCTCACGCTTAAGGAAACCACCCGGGAAGCGACCATTAGAGGCATACTTCTCCTTGTACTCCACAGATAGTGGCATAAAATCCACATCCTCTCTAGCATCTTTTGCGCAAGTAACAGTCGCAAGTAACATTGTGTTACCTTGCTTTAGGATGATAGAACCATCAGCCTGCTTTGCAAGTTTACCAGTCGAAAGTTCGATAGTGCGTCCGCCCGGTAATTGAATCTCTTTTTTTGTTTCGTTGTACATCATTTTTTTGTTTTTGGTGCATTGTCCTCTTTCAAATTATGCACCACGTTTTTATTTTTATATCAGTCCCGTTAGTTTTTTTATACTATAAAGCATATAAAATGCTATTATACAAGCATTTTTAGATGCCGTAACATATATTTTAATGCGATATTAAAGAGCAAAGATAATAAATTATTGTTGATAATTTTACAATTATTACATCCCACAATTATTTTTATGATAGGAGTCGACTATGGTACAGCTCTTAGCACTACAACTCAATGGCTCGACACTGAAGCCCAAGCTCTTTTGCTGCATCCAGAACACGGGGCAGTGCATAACGCATATTACGTGATGCCTTCAATGAGTCGTGAAATGTAATAATAGCACCGGGCTTTAGGTGAGGTACGACCTCTTTCACACAGCGTCGTCCCGTTATATACTTACTGTAATCCCTTGAGAGTGTATCCCACATAATAAGCCTATAACGCTTAGATAGTCTACGGGCCTTTGCTGGTGAAATTCGACCATAAGGGGGCCTAAAGAGATTAGATTTAAGTATTTCGTTTGCAAGATCTACATCCTCGACATACTCCTCACAGTGTTTCAATAAACTCTTGGTGTGAGAGTAACTATGGTTGCCAATAGCGTGCCCCTCCTCCCTGATACGTTCTATTAACTCGGGGTGCTGTTCTGCATTCTTTCCCAGACAGAAGAATGTTGCTTTTGCATCATATTTGCGAAGTGTATCTAAAACCCACGGTGTTATATGTTCGGTTGGGCCATCATCAAAGGTCAAAAATATAGAATCACGGCTAGGCATACTCCAAATCAGTGATGGAAATAGGCTGCGGATTATCCAATTGGGGCGAAAATACATCTTTGTAAATATTCTGATATGAAATTTGCAAGTAGTGAAAATAAGTCGTAACTTGCAAAAAATTTTTCACAAAAATAATCAAAAAAAATGAAAAAGTCACTACTTTATCTACTAGTTCCTATCATTTTTGTAATGGGTTGTGGTGAACCATCACGTGTAAATATTGCAGCTAGCGGTAGCCCGTACGAGATATTTGTTGTAACTGACAAAGCTATCTGGAAAGGAGAAGTGGGCGACACAATCCGCTCGATAATGAATGAAGAGGTACTGTGGGTTAACCAACCAGAACCGATATTCACAATACACAATATCACTCCTCAGGCTCTCAACAACATAACACGTAAGCATCGCAATTTATTGATAATAAATACAAATTCAAAGGCAGATAGCGCCACACTATCATACACCGAGAATAAATGGGCAACTGGGCAAATCGTTATCGAAATTGAAGCTCCAAACGACAACTCTGCGGCAATGTTTATTGGAGAAAACAGCAAAACAATCACCGATTTCCTCCATATACTTGAACAAAAGCGTATGAACCGTAGAGCTGCAAAGTACAACGATAAGTATGTCGAGGAGCTGATAAAGAAAAAATATGGATTTGATATGGTATTCCCTCGTGGGTATAGAGTGGCAAATGATATTGATAACTTTCTATGGCTCACATACGAGATGCCTATTGCATCCCAAGGCGTAGTTATCTATACATTCGATAGAGCGAAAGAGGGTGAGAAATTAGATCTTGTTGCCCAGCGAAATCTTGCAGTTATGTCGATACCCGGGCCAGTAGATGGTTCGTATATGGGAACTGACGTTACGTTCTATCCTGAATCTACTCCTGTTGTAATCAATGGTGTAAGTTGGATCGAAACACGTGGATTCTGGAAAGCTGAAGGAGATTGGATGGGAGGTCCATTTATAAATTATGTTACACTCGACAAGGTGAATAACAGATACATAGGCATCGATCTATACGTATATTCTCCATCACCTAAATACCCAAAGCGAAACTATATCCGCCAACTAGAATCTCTAATGTTGGGGGTAACCATTCCTAAGAATTAAACGACACTGTGTAAAGTATATAATAGGACTTTAGATATGCATAAGAGGGCTGGGGAATAGTATTCCAGCTCTCTTATTTTATATATTACCAATCCGTTAGCACTGACTCTGACTTATCAATTCCCTATCGCCGCCTTGCAACGGTC
>CAYJLU010000056.1:0-10391 GCA_964371395.1 uncultured Rikenellaceae bacterium
CATCCGGCACACGGATTTGTGTATTGTACTAGATTAATGATAAAAGGAGTGAGCCGTAGGCGAACGAATCCAATCAAAAAACAAAATAGTTGGGGTGACTACCCCAACTATTTTGCTGTGTTAATGTCTTTATAGTTTACTCGTACTGAGGGTGTAGCTTAACTATTTCAATGATACTAGAAATATTGCGTGTAGGGTGGTCAACAACAATACTAGATCTATTGTAGTATTTCTCACGTTGTGGCAAATTTTCATTGATAAATGCCTCGATCTCCTCCTTACTCTTTCCCATCAATAGAGGTCTCTGTACACGAGAACGAGTTAATCGATGACTTAATTGCCCAGCGTTGTGACGCAAGTATAAGGTCACACCGTTAGAGTTCATATATTCCATATTATCATTGAAACAAGGAGTGCCACCACCCGTGGCAATAACAATGTTCGGGTCAGTTATCTCCCTTAGGCAGTTGCTCTCAATCTCTCGAAAGCCAACCTCCCCCATAGTGTTGAATATCTCGGAGATTCGCATCGAGTACCTATTCTCAATATATCTATCCAGATCAATACTCCCATAGCCTAGAGCCTTGGCAAGCCCTTTGGCAGTGGTAGATTTACCCGATGCCATAAATCCTATTAAATATATTCTCATACTCTCTATAAAAAAACAAAATCCTAATGAATTGCAGTTCCCTAAAATAGTTCACCCTGAACAATTTCATTATCAATATCTGTGGGCGAAAGTTCAGCCACTACATCTTCGTTATATTCCTCTATGCCTTTATCCTCACTGTGCACCTCTTTTTGTAACGGTTCACTAAAGTTTACGACGCTCAGTTCAAGATTCGATAGCCTCTTTCCCTTAGCTCTATGGCTCTTCACGCCTATAAAATTTTCAGCATCTACTATTTCAGTAGGTTTTTGAGCATATTTACCTCCAAATGTAAGTTGAAGTGCAGGGAATTTATCGGTAGATATTGCAACAAAACCTTGATTCTCGCTATCTAGATATGGTTGTGGACGGTTGTCAGATAACTCCGCACAGAATCTTTTGATATAGTGCAGAGCTTGATTACGATCATAATATACAACGGTAAAGACCTTAGATTGTTCCCACTTCTCAATTCTACGAACAGTTACGGGGAAGTGTTGCGAGGTGTCGTAGCTCGTTGTATAGTATGAGCAGTCATTGAGAAATACAACGACTTTATCATTACCTTTGAACTCTCCGAGTAACTTGCCACGCCCCTCGCTATTGAGTTTCCCGATGTCACCATCCCACCATATATCCTGACCAGCCAAAGTTGATATTCCACGCTCCTTAAGCACTATTTTGTGTAAGGCATAACGAGTCAGTAGATTTCCCTGCGATGCCCTACCTTTGATAATAAGGTCGCTGAACGAGAACTCTTCGATAAGTTTCTTAAGTCTTGGACGTGGTTTGAAGTATATCTTTAGGATTTCAGCCTCACCATTAGGGTTAGCCGTTAGGTAAAGCACTTCGCTACCCGTGGTACCCTTTGTAATGTCATATACCTTATCACGAGTAATTGCAGATATTGCACATCGCTTGACCATAATAGCACCATTCTTACCATCACGATATATTACGTTGTAGATAGTACGATCATCTCCACGCTTAAATATAGCGCAGTGTATAATTCTTTTGGAGAAGAAACCCTTATCAGCAACCTTTGTAATGACATATTTACCACTCTTGTCGAATAGTATTACATCATCAATGTCCGAACACTCCGAGACAAACTCTGCCGATCGCATCTGAGCGCCAATACCATAGAATCCCTCAGCTCTATCAACATATAGCTTTGAATTTGCAACGGCTACCTTTGCAGCTTGAATAGTGTCAAAACTCTTAATCTCAGTCTTTCGTTCACGTCCTGCACCATATTTTTTTAATATATTCTTATAGTATGCAATAGTATACGGAATTAGCTCCGAGAGGTTCTTCTGAGTCTTCTCCATATCGGATTCTAGCCCTCGTATATGTTCGTCTGACTTGAATGAATCGAACTTCGAGATACGTTTAATCTTTATCTCAGTAAGTTTAACAATATCCTCCTTAGTTACCTCACGTTTGAGTAATACCTTGAAAGGAGTTATCTCTCTATCAATTGTCTTTAGTACAGAATCCCAGGTTTCGCACTCCTCGATTGATAGATAAATTCTATTTTCGATAAAAATCTTTTCAAGGCTGCTTTGGTGCCAATCCTCCGATAGTTCATTAAGTCTAATCTCTAGCTCACGACGCAATAACTCTTTAGTGGCATCGGCCGAGTTCTTAAGCATCTGGCTTACTCCGATAAAGTGTGGACGATTATCATAGATAACACACGCATTTGGCGATATTGATAACTCACAGTCAGTAAAGGCATAAAGCGCATCTATGGTCTTATCGGCAGAAACATCAGTCGATAGATGAATGACAATCTCCACCCCAGCAGCAGTATTATCATCAACTCTCTTAATCTTTATCTTCCCCTTTTCATTTGCTTTGATAATGCTATCAATAAGTGAGGAGGTTGTCTTTCCAAATGGAATTTCGTTAATGACAAGTGTCTTTCTGTCGACCTTTATAATCTTGGCACGCACCTTTACCGCACCACCACGCATACCGTCACTGTACCTGCTAACATCTATCGAACCTCCAGTCGGAAAGTCAGGATATAGTTCAAAATCTTCACCCTTTAGGTAATTAATCGAAGCCTTGATTAGCTCAATGAAGTTATGAGGGAGTATCTTCGAGGCAAGACCAACGGCTATACCTTCAACACCCTGTGATAGCAATAGTGGGAACTTCACAGGGAGGGTTACAGGCTCATTATTTCGCCCATCATACGAGGGCATCCATTCGGTAGTCTTAGCATTAAATAGCACATCAAGGGCAAACTTTGAAAGGCGAGCCTCAATATAACGAGGTGCAGCAGCTGAATCACCAGTTAGAAAATTTCCCCAGTTACCCTGACAGTCAATAAGTAGGTCCTTTTGTCCAAGACCTACAAGTGCATCGCCAATAGAGGCATCGCCGTGAGGGTGAAATTGCATAGTATAACCAATAACGTTAGCAACTTTATTGTATCTACCATCGTCCATCTTCTTGAGTGCGTGAAGAATACGGCGTTGTACAGGCTTCAATCCGTCGTTAAGGTGTGGAACTGCACGCTCTAGGATTACATAAGAGGCATAGTCCAAAAACCAATCACGATACAGTGCAGTTAGCTTCCCCTTCTCAGCACTACTTTGGCTCAGTAGCTTAGAGTACTTAAGCTCTAGTTTAGATTGGGGTGCAGCGATTGCATCCTCCTGCTCTACGACCTCTTCTATATTATTGTTATTATCTTGTCTCATCTATGTGTGTCTATTGCTTAAAATTATTCGGTGATACGCAGGTTGCTTACAATAAAATCTTGGCGATACATAGTATTCTTACCCATATAAAACTCCAACATATCCTGGAGCGAATCGCTACCCTTCATCCTTACCTTATCAAGGCGGATATCCTCGCCAATAAATCCACGGAACTCATCAGGTGAAATCTCACCAAGACCCTTAAATCGGGTAATCTCTGGTGATGCTCCCATCTTCTTTATTGCACTATCACGCTCTGATTCACTGTAACAGTATAGCGTATCTTTCTTATTGCGCACACGGAAAAGTGGAGTCTGAAGTATAAAGACGTGCCCAGCTCTAACTACATCGGGGAAGAACTGTAAGAAAAATGTTAATAGAAGTAAGCGAATGTGCATACCATCCACATCAGCATCAGTCGCAATTATTATCTTCTTATATCGTAAATTCTCCACACCCTCTTCAATATTCAGAGCGGCTTGTAGTAGATTAAACTCCTCGTTCTCATATATAACCTTTTTGGTAAGCCCATAGGTGTTAAGTGGTTTACCCTTGAGTGAGAATACTGCCTGAGTATTAACATCACGTGACTTGGTAATAGAACCACTTGCAGAGTCACCCTCAGTGATAAATATCATAGACTCCTCACCCTTAGGGTTCTTGCTCCCTAAGTGAGCACGACAATCTCTTAACTTCTTATTGTGTAGTGATGCCTTCTTGGCGAATTCTCGTGCCTTTTTCTGAATACCACTAATTGCCTTTCGCTCCTTCTCGGCCTCAACTATCTTTTTCTGGAGTACCTCCGCAACACTGGGGTTCTTGTGTAGGAAATTATCGAGTTTCTCCTTCAGAAAATCCAAAACAAAACTACGTACTGAAACTCCCCCCTCAGGTGCCATATCCTTTGAACCTAACTTTGTCTTAGTCTGTGATTCAAAGACAGGCTCCTCAACCTTGATTGATACAGCCGCTATAATCGAGCTGCGAATATCACCAGCATCAAAATCCTTTTTATAGAACTCACGAACTACCTTGACCACAGCCTCTCGAAATGCAGCTTGGTGTGTACCCCCTTGGGTCGTGTGTTGACCATTGACAAACGAGTAGTAACACTCACCGTATCCAGTTCCGTGAGTCATTGCAACTTCTATATCCTCGCCCTTTAGGTGTACGGGGTTATATAGTGCATCCTCGCCAATATTCTCATTTAGAAGGTCTAGCAATCCATTCTTGCTTATTACTTTAGTGCCATTGAGAGAGATGGTAAGCCCCGTATTTAGATAGGTGTAGTTGCGAACCATTGCCTCGACGAACTCCATTCTATAACTATACTCACCAAAAACCTCTGTGTCGGCTATAAAACGAACAGAAGTTCCGTTCTTAGCCGTAACCCCCTCTTCGCTACTATCCGATATAACCTCACCTCCGCTATACTCAATGGTGCGCCTCTGCCCATCACGTACCGAACTCACCACAAATAGTGAACTCAAGGCATTAACAGCTTTGATACCAACACCATTTAGACCAACTGACTTCTTAAAAGCCTTACTGTCATACTTTGCACCAGTATTCAGTACCGAGGATGCCTCCTTTAGCTTACCCAAAGGAATACCACGGCCTAGGTCAGATATACTAACCTCGCCTCTATCTATATCCACATTAACCTCGATGCACTTACCGAAGCCCATTACAAATTCATCGATGGAATTGTCGATAACCTCCTTTATAAGTACATATATACCATCGTCACTCTGGTTACCGTCGCCGAGCTTGCCAATATACATACCGGGACGAAGCCTAATGTGTTTATTCCATTCAAGTGTCCTAATGTTATCTTCGTTATAGCTATTTTGTGCTTCTTGCTGCATTACTCTTAAATATGTTAGTCTAGTTCTAGTCTGTATAGTTCGTTGAGTTCGTTTGATAGTTCGCTCATCTTCTTCTTCGAGGTATCAACAGGAGGCAATATCTTTAATCTTAGATCTACTCTCTCAAATAACTTAGCGCTGAGTTGTTTGTTGGCATTGTAGAGCATAACTGGGAGAATATCTACCTCGGCACTCTTTGCAATAATAAATGCACCAGGCTTAAAGTCTCCAATCTTGCCATTCTTAGAACGAGTACCCTCTGGGAATACCATCACCGAGACTCCTTTGTTGAGCACATTTACTGCCCTAGACATCATTGCCCTTGCACTTATAGCATCACCACGCTTAATAGTTATTGAACGCTGCATCGCCAAAACCCATCCAAAGATAGGAATATATAGCACCTCTTGCTTGCTTATCCAACGAAAGTTCAGCTTTGGAATAAAGTGAATCATTGGAATATCCAGCATAGTGTTGTGATTGGCAATAATAACATATGCTTTGTTGTCTTCTATATTTTCAGCACCTTCGACAGTTAATCTACAACCGACATTACCGTGTATCAACCACCAAGACAGCACCCGACTGTATCGGTTCATAATATATGCCTTTCGATCGAACGGGAATGTTAAAATAAAAATGACAAAGCCAAAGGGCAGTAGTATGATACTTCCTGTAATAACTACAAGTATCATATAGATTTTGCGTAAATTCATTATAGTGTGTCTTTATATATGTCTAAAATTTCAAATTCAATTTTACTGCCACCACGCAGCTTGTCGAGTTGAACATCACAGCTCTCGCCCACAGCGCACTCAATGTTTAGACTCTTCCATTTACCCGATTTCGTACCATTAATAACCCTGTATCTACACGTCATTTCGCTTAGATTGGTGTAGTTCATACGGTTAGTTATGCGATATAGCCCCTCGCCTCTATCTATAACCTCGATGCTAACAGCAGAGAATAGCTTTTTGATCTCATCTAGTGAATTCTGTGCCGATGACTCCGTGATCTTACCATTTGCAAGATTTCTGAGCTTGTAGTTTGAGGATAGTTCTTTGAACTTACCATCGACCTCAAGACCTTGAGCTTGCCATCTATCAATGAAAGCACCTTGAGTATAGTCGCTCTGCCAGTACTGCTCGTTGAACTTTACCCTAGAGGGGATAATCGGCTGTAAGGTCTGAGTCTGTGCGATCTTTTTGATCTGGGTTAGTGTAGGGTAAAGTGGAGTGATAATGTCGGTATTCCACTGAGAGCCAGCACCGTCATATATCACCACAAGTTTTGGATTACGCCTCTTGAGTTCGAGGTATGACTCATAAGTATTAAAACCATTGCCCGCATCCTCGCCTAGTGCAACTGCAATAACCGATGGATTGCGCTTTGTACGTTCGTATGCAGTTACAGCTCTCTGTTTATAGACCTCTACCCACTTCGGATCATTGGCTAGTGATAGCCCTTTGCTAGGTGAATTTTCTAGACCCTGTGTGTTTAAATTCGCTGTATTTACTACATAAAAACCCATTGAATCCGTAATCTCATAAAAGTACTGAGGCATAGGGTAACCGCCTGTTCTGATGGCGTTTATTCCGCTATATTTCATCTCTTTGAGAGTCTCTTTGATCTGCTCTTTGTCTATAACATTACCGCTTAAGGCAGAGAACTCCTCAATATTTACACCCTTGATAAGTGGAGCCTTTCCATTGATTAACATCTCAGTACCTGAAATCTTTACCTCTCTAAAACCAACATTAACTGCTATATATTCAGTAAAACGACCCTTACGCTTAATGCTATAAACTACTTTGTAGAGAGAAGGAGTCTCACTATTCCATAGCTCTACATCCGAGATTGAGGAATGAAATCTAACGGTATCCTCTCGCCTCATATCGAGGGTAACATCTTTATTCTCCTTACGTATAATCTTGCCTTGGGGATCATACAGATCATAGAAGACGGTGACGGTGTGAGGATTCAGAAGTTCACTCTTTAGCAGTAGTGCACTCTCTAGCAGCCCAGTTGAGTAAGTCGGGTCGAGCGAAATTGAGGTAAGTACATCTCTGGCTCTTATCTTAGGTTGCACGTAGAGGTACACCGAGCGATTAATACCACTAAGCCTCCAACCACTATGATCCTCAACCCAGCTGCCACCGCTGAACTCCTCCACGAGGATAGCTATGCGGTTTAGCCCTCGATTTGTGTATGCCGAGATGTCGTACTGAGCAGGATTTTTAGAATCAGTGGAGAACCCCACTTCTTTGCCATTGATATATAGTGTGGCCTTGCTCGATGCGCCGTCAATGGTTATGTATTGCTTGCGATCGGTGAAATCAAATGGAATCTGAAAGTCACGAAAGTATAGAGCACACTTTGAGTTCGTCGGGATTGGAAACTCTCCCTGAATAGGTTTCTCTTTAAGCATTGGATACGCCTCCTTGGAGTAGAGTGCAGAATTATCCATAGATAGTGATAGGGGTAACCCGACAGCCTCAGAGTCAGATTTGTAGTGCCTATCGAACTTCGATGTAGGAATACTAGCCCTAGAATCAAAGTACTCAATATTCCAACTCTCATTAAGCGAGATGTAGTTATCCGATGTCATATCGCTACCCTCTAGTGCTGCAATGGCTGTTCTTTTCGAGATTATAGAGCTGCTGGCAGGGAGTTGATTCTCACTCATAGCATATGGTTGTGCCACTGATGGGGCAAAGCACAGCAGTAGGTAAGTTATTGCTATTAATCGTATCTTTAGAGTTTGCACAGTTATGGTTTTATATAGTTAGGGTTAAATTCTACCTTTGTGATCTAGAGTCAGGTAAAAATCCAAAGTACAAAAGTAGCGATTTTTTACTAAAAAATTATACCTTTGTACTACTTATAACCAAAAAATATATATAACAATGAGTAAAGCATACGTATTTCCGGGTCAAGGAGCGCAGTTTGTTGGTATGGGCAAAGAGCTATATGATACAAATGAAATGGCACGCCAAATGTTTGAGAAGGGTAATGAAATCCTAGGTTTTAGAATCACCGATATTATGTTCGCAGGAACTGATGAGGAGCTTCGCCAAACTAAGGTAACACAACCTGCTATATTCCTTCATTCTGTAATTTTAGCCGCATCATTAGGTGAGGAGTTTACCCCTGATATGGTTGCGGGCCATTCACTAGGAGAGTTTTCAGCACTGGTTGCTGCTGGCGCACTTAGCTTTGAGGATGGATTACGCTTAGTATCAGCTAGAGCACTAGCTATGCAGAAGGCGTGCGAGATAGAACCATCTACGATGGCTGCTATCCTTGGACTTAGCAATGAAGAGGTTGAGGCTGTTTGTAGTTCAATTGACGAGGTGGTAGTCCCTGCAAACTACAACTGCCCGGGGCAAATTGTAATTTCAGGCTCTATTGCGGGTGTTGACAAGGCGTGCGAACTACTACTTGAGAAGGGTGCAAAGCGTGCTTTGAAGCTAGCAGTTGGAGGCGCATTCCACTCTCCACTTATGGAACCAGCAAGAGTTGAACTTGCAGCAGCTATTGAGGCAGCCGAGGTAGTTGCTCCACGTTGCGCAGTGTATCAAAATGTTAATGCAAAACCTTATACTGACCCAGTTGCAATAAAGGAGAACCTTGTAGCACAACTTACTGGTGCGGTAAAGTGGACACAGACGGTCGAAAATATGCTTGCTGATGGAGCAGATTCATTTACCGAGTTAGGCCCGGGTGCTGTACTATGCGGTTTGGTGAAGAAGGTTGATAGAAAAGTCGCTTGCGAGGCTAGAGCATAATTTACAATGGACTTAAAGTTAGGAGTATCTCCCGAAATTATAGAGACGTACTTCGATGTTACTGAAGAGCAGCGTGTAGCCTTTAAGGCTATGCGCCCTCTTTATGAGCAGTGGAATTCGCAAATCAACGTTATTTCTCGAAAGGATATAGATAACTTCTATCAGCGACACGTGCTCCATAGTCTAGCTATTGCAAAACTCTCGAAGATAAGCAATGGACAAAGTGTACTGGACTTGGGGTGTGGCGGCGGTTTTCCCGTAGTACCATTAGCAGTAATGCTACCCGAGGTTAACTTCTTGGCAGTGGACTCCATTGGTAAGAAGATTCGTGTGGTACGTGCCGTAGTGGAGGAGCTAGAGTTGAAAAATGTAGCGGTGGAGAATTGTAGAGTAGAGGCAATTAACCAGAGGTTCGATTGGGTGGTAAGTCGAGCAGTTGCTCCACTTAAGGAGCTTATGGAGTGGACCTATGGTAAGTGGACCAAAGGGATGTTACTGCTAAAGGGCGGAGATCTTCACAGCGAGATTCTAGAGGCAGGTTTTAAGCTCAATGAAAATGGAAGTTACTCTAAAGGGCGAGATTTAGAGTTGAGTATTATACCTATTACTGATATTTTCGAGGGTGAATACTTCGTAACTAAGGCAGTCGTGGTGGTAGAAAAGAAGAATTAATGAAAAAAAATGCGAAAAAATTTTGTGAGCATTAAAAAAATAGTTACCTTTGCACCTCAATAAAACATAAAGCGAAATTTAATTTTATAATAAAGATATGAAACGTACATTCCAACCATCTCGTCGTAAACGAGTTAACAAGCACGGATTCCGTGAGCGTATGTCTACCGCAAATGGTCGCAGAGTACTGGCTGCTCGTAGAGCAAAAGGCCGCAAGAAGTTGACTGTTTCAGACGAAATGCGTAACAAGTAATAGAGCTAATGGCGAGGTAGCTCAGCTGGTTAGAGCGCATGATTCATAATCATGAGGTCGCCGGATCATGCCCGGCTCTCGCTACTAGGGTTGCAAACTATAAAAGTTTGCAACCCTTTTTGTTGTGTTTTGTTATAGAGCTTTGTTAGTATAGAGCTGACTTGACTCTCAAGCAATTTAACTTCGTATATAGTATCATATTAAAGCGATCTTTGGGGTGCATAGAGTATTGTTCGAGGTGCTGTAATCTGTGAAATATATTCTCACGGAAATAGAATTTTTTTTTTAGTCGATGTAACCTTTTCTACATATTTGCATCTAAATTCTTTATTCCGTACAAAAAGTACGATTAAAAGGGCAATAATTGTATATGATTTCCGATTTCATTATATATAGTGAGACCGTTGCAAGGCGGCGATATTTTAAAGATAACTCCAATGACTCTTC